>JALORD010000343.1 GCA_025459145.1 Pirellulaceae bacterium
ATTCCCAACCAGTCAGCACACGCGGCGGCTCCGGCGAGCAATTTGGAAGCGGTCGCCGCGCCGACGATGACGCCGCTCGGTCCCCCCTCCCCTGCCCTGCCCGCCGGACCCGTCGAGCGGACGGTCTTGCCCCCCGCGTGGTCGCCTTATCGGTAACGGCGTGCCGTCAAAATTTCGATGGGACCGGCGCACGCTCCAACCGCAGGACGCGTACGGTTCCGAAGGTTTCGTTCGTGGCGATGCGCCACACTTCGCCCTCCGCCTTGTCGCGGCCAGGCGTCAACGCCTGGAGTGAACGGAGCAGTTGCCGCTCGATGACTTCGGCCGCATCGGCTCGCCCACCCAGAATCAGCCACACGCGCTGCTCGCCGCGCAGTTGCTGCTGGGCAGAACTGGTGAATTGTCCGGAGTTCGAACGCGGCAGCGGAATCAGCCGCTCCCGCCGGGCGTCGAGCGGGTAGAGCGACGTCACAGGGTACAGGCAATAATCGGCCAGCCGAGGATCGCGGCGTGTGCGCAGGCCGTCGGCCTCGATGAGCCACGTTCGCACCAGGACCAGATCCCGCTCGTGTCCGTCGGCGGCATTGAAGTGAGCGATCGCACTTCGCCAGTCGTCCCGCCGGCTGCTGATCAATTGGCCGCGGGCCAGAATCGTCTCCGGAATCTGGCTCATCCGCAGGGCGACCAGCGCGAGACCAATTCCGAGCACGATCCGCAGCGAACGCCAAGGCGCGGCCTGGACCGCGAGGGCCACGAGCACGAGCGACGCTGGCCCACTTGCCGCGAGGTACCGGGGAAAGAGAATCCGCGCCGTGTCGGTCAGCGTCGTGAGCCAGGCCAGCAGGACCGGCACGAGGAACCAGGACAACGCGAGAAGCTGCGTTTCGAAGACGCGGGTGCTCGTTAATGAACCTGGCGCTTGGGTGTCGCTTTCGGAATCGCCTTGCTGCGAAGCTGCCAGCAGCCGGCCGATTGCCGCAGCCGCCGCGACGACCAGCGCGGCCCAGCCCCAGTGCAAGAGGCCGATCGCCTGCCAGAGCGGTAGTTGCGCGACGAAATCCCAGTTCTTTCGCCGGCCAAAAATCGCCCGCAGGTTGTCCCAGGCTCCGAGCGCCAGCAGGACGACCACTGTGCCGTCGATGGCCAGCAGCGACCAGCTGTAAGCCAGCGGCTGTCGGCGGACGCGACGGAGCGCGACGTAGTATACGAGCTCCGCGGCGACGAGCAGAATCGCCGTGTAGTGCAAGTAGAAAAGCAGCAGCGCGCCCCCGACCCACAGCGCGCGTCGCCCCGGGGTCGGCCGGTCGACGAGTTCCGCGAACAAAGCAACGTGCAGCACGGCCAGCAGTTGCACTATCGCGTAGGGCCGGGCTTCGGTCCCGAAGAAGATCGCCTGCGTATCGACCGCCGCCAGCCAGGCGGGCAACAGCCCCAGCCACACCGAGCCGGTCCACCGCCGCGTGACGAAGTAAAGCGCCACGGGCAACAGTGCGCCGGCCGCGAGGCTCGGCAGCCGGAGGATCAGCTCGCTGGCGGTAAACGTCTGCACCAGGAGCCACATCAGCCGGAAGTAGAGCGGCGACTGGTTCCCGTCGGCGGCCCGCGATGCGACCTCGGACCAGGGGCCCAGGGCGCACCATGCCGTGTGCAATTCGTCGAGCCAGAGGCTCTCGCGAGCCTGCCAGAGGCGCGACACGACCACGAGCGCGACGACGCCAGCGAGCAGAACGATAGGTACGATGCGGCGCACGCTGCCCCTGGGAGTTCTGGCAGGGCGCGGCGGAGCATTGTCGCGAGGCGGCGGCATTCGTTCAGCGTAGTTCCGCCAGCGAGCCGTCGACAGGGCGTTTCGAAGGGGTTCGCCCGGCCGCCGCGTCAACTTTGCTGAACATCCGCGTTCACGAAATTTGACAAAGGGGGCGGGTTGTATCAAGAATGCGGATTGTAATGCCTAGTCCGCATCTGGAGATTGCACCATGTTTGCCACGCTGCTGGTCGCCGCCGCGCTCGTTTCCGCCACCCAGAACGCCCCGCTCCAAACGACGCCGCTTGAAGTACTCGACATCTGCCGGTTCAACGCGGCTCGGGCCGACGAAACGCTGCTGCATCACCGGATCGACCTGACCGGGACTGTCGCCGAAGTCGAGCGGGACGGGATCGGCGGCTACATCGTCCGTCTGCAGGCGATGACGCACGCGCCCGACTTTATCGGCCGGGTCGAGATTCAGTGCCACTTCGCCGGCTCGGCCCGCGGCGATTTGGCGAAAATCTCCCCCGGCACGGCTGTCACCATCCGCGGCGTCCCCCGCACCCTCCGCGACCAACTTGGCTCGCCAATCGACAAGCACGTGATCGTGACCATGAAGGACTGCGGACTGGTAGCAACCGGGGAGTAAGCCGCGCCGGTCGCTAAACCGCCGCGGTCGGGAGTCTTACGCGGGAGTTGGCGTAGCTCCAGCTGAACGACGTGTTCCGCGTAAGGGTCCTGACCCCCTTGGGTCACGTTGCAAATCCACCCGAGATTGACAACCCACGCCAGGGGGGCAGGAGTCGTTGGCGGAATGCGCGAATGCAGGATGGTTCGTCAAGCTCCGCCAAGGACTCCCGACCCCGGCGGCTAGCCTTTCAATTCTCCGCGGCCAAGCGCTTCATGCGTCGGCCCGGTGCGATTGAGAAAGCTCGCAAAGACGACGAGTTCGTCGATGGCCGTGAGGTCGGCGTCAAAGTGTTGGTACTGGGTCAGGAGCTGCTGGAGTTCGCCGCGGGCCTCGGGGGGCTCATGCTTGACCCGGCCGATCGTCAGGTGCGGCTGAAACCGGCGGGGGAAACCCAAGTTCGCGGTGCAGGGCCGTTTCGAGGGCTGCGTGCAGGGCGATGAGCTCGTCGCGGCCGTCCTCGATGCCGATCCAGATCGTCCGCGGATGCTCGGCGGTGGGAAAAGCTCCCGCGCCGCGGAACGTGATCTCAAACGGTTCGAACTGAGCGGCGACTTCCGACGTGACGCGGCAGATGTCCGGCGTGTCGACGTCGGGCACATCGCCCAGGAACTTGAGCGTCAGGTGCATTTGCTGCGTGCGGACCCAATTGACCTGGGCCGCTGCCACCCGCAGCCGATGGATCAACTCCCCCGCGCGCGCCGTCACGCTTGAAGACAGTTCGACGGCGATAAAGGTGCGGAGGCGGGGCATGAGAGTGACACCTTAGAACGACAACATCTTCTTGTACTTTTCCATCCGCAGCTGGAGGTCGTCCAGGTCGATCTCGCGGAGGCGTTCGAGGCTGAAATCTTCGACGTTGAAGCTGGCGACGAGGATGCCGTAGGCCATCGCTTCCTTGAGGGTCTTGGGATCGAAGTTGTTCTGCGCGGCGAGGTAGCCCATCATGCCGCCGGCAAAGCTGTCGCCGGCGCCGGTCGGATCGACCACTCGCTCGGTCGGGAACGCCGGCAGGACGTACGTCTCGTGCTCGGAGAAGAACATCGCCCCGTGCTCCCCCTTCTTGATGACGACAAACTTGGGCCCGAGATCGAGGATTTTGCGGCCGGCGGAGACGAGGTTCTCGTCGCTGGTGAGCAGCTTGGCCTCGCTGTCGTTCATCACCAGGCCATCGATCCGCTTGAGCAATTGCATCAGGTCGGGGTGCTGCTCGCGAATCCAGAGGTCCATCGTATCGGCAACAACCAGCCGCGGGCCGGTCACCTGGTCAAGCACGGCGAGCTGCGTGGCGGGAGCTCCATTGGCCAGAAACACAAACGCGCATCGCTTGAACTCATCCGAAAGCGTCGGCCGGAATTCGCCAAAGACGTTGAGCTGCACCTCGAGCGTTTCACGGTCGTTCATGTTCGAGAGGTACTTTCCCTTCCAGAAGAAGGTCTTACCCCCTTTCACCACATGCAGACCCGAGGTGTCGATTCCGCGATCGCGGAGGAGAGCGACGTGCTCGTGCGGAAAATCCTCGCCGACGACACCGACCAGCCGTACCGGGGCAAAGAAGCTCGCGGCGTACGAAAAATAAGTGGCCGACCCGCCGAGGACGTTCTCGCGGACCTCCGTGGGAGTCTGAATCGAATCGATCGCCACCGAACCGACAACCAAAAGCGACATCGGGCTGCTTTCTCCGAGACGAAGTAGGGAACGGGCGGACCGGAAAAGGCCGTCTCGCGGCCGGCTGGCATTATCGGCAATCGGCCGGGCGTGGCGAGAGGGGTGCAGCGGGGCTGGTTGCCAGGGCTCCCGTCTCGCCGCTACTCGATCCAGCCGCCGCCCAGGACGCGGTCGCCGTGAGGCGAAGGCAAGTACACTACCGCGGCCTGGCCGGGGGCGACGCCATAGCGAGGTTCGGCGAAGCGGATCTGCAGGCGGCCGTCGGCTTCGAGCCAGGCCCGCGCTGCGGCGGGCGGGCTGTTGTAGCGGATCTTGGCGAGACACTCGAACTCACCCGCCGGCGGATCGGCGAGCCAGTTGCAATCGCGGGCGGAAATGTCGGTGCGGGCGAGCTCCTCCTGCCGGCCGATCACGACCCGTCGTGTTTCAGGCTCGATCCGCACCACGAACTGCGGCTCGCCCAGCGCCACGCCGAGTCCCTTGCGCTGGCCGATCGTAAAGCGTTCAATTCCCGGATGTGTGCCGACGACGCGGCCGGCGGTGGTCACAATCTCGCCCGACGTATCGATCTCGCGCCGCCGCTGGCGCACGAATTCATCGTGTTTGCCGCTGGTGACGAAGCAGATTTCCTGGCTGTCGCGCTTGTCGGCGACGCGGAGTCCGACTTTCGCAGCGAGTTCGCGAATCTGCGACTTCTGATAGCCGCCCACGGGTAGCATCATCCGCCGGAGTAAGCGTCGCTCGATGCCAAAGAGGACGTATGACTGGTCCTTCGAGTGGTCGAGTCCGCGGACGAGCGCCGGCACGCCGGCCGGACCGTCCGTCGTGTTGTCAGCGGGCGGTACCAGGCGGGCGTAGTGTCCCGTGGCGACGAACTCGGCGCCGATGCTGTCGGCATAGTCCAGTAGCTTGCCGAACTTGAGCCAGTTGTTGCACTGGACGCACGGGTTGGGAGTCCGGCCGCGGGTGTATTCGTCGATGAAGTAATCGATAATCTGCCGGAACTCGGCCTGCAGATTCAGGGCGTAAAAGGGAATCCCCAGGCGATCGGCGACGCGGCGGGCGTCCTCGGCATCGCTCGCGCTACAGCAGCCTTGCTTGTGGTCGGCCCGCGGATTGAAAATCGGCAACTGATATCCGGGCTCGCCGCCGACGGCACAAACTTGCTGTGCCTCTTCGCCATGCCGCATGAAGACGCCGACAACGTCGTGCCCCGCCTCGCAGAGGAGGTGAGCGGCGACACTACTGTCGACACCGCCGGACATAGCGAGGACGATGCGGGACATGGAGGCGAGGGGCTAGGACTGGGTGCTAATGGCTAGGGCTGGCGGGCGAGCAAATCCTACTTCTGCTCGTGCTCATCATCGAGGCTGATCTCTGTCGGCAAGCGTCGGAACGTCGCCGAGTCTTCCATTCCCTATTGTTAGCGGAAGGGGCGATTTGGGCGAGGTAGGCAAATCACGAGGCCACTCGCCACGGCGGTTTTTACAAACTTTTTCTCCGCACATGGGCAAGATTCGCGCTCCGGCGGCAACCTATTACCCGGATGGAGCGACGTAGGGAACGGGAGACCGGCGAGCTGAACGCAATGAATTCGCCACCGATCGATTGGCAAGCGGCCCTGGCGCAGCACGAGCGCTGGCTGCGCACCGTCGTTTTCGCCCGTTTGCAGGAGGCGCAAGGGGTCGACGAAGTGCTGCAGGAAGTGGCCCTGGCCGCGGTGCGCGCCAGTAGCCCGCTCGCCGACGCCAGCAAGATCGCGCCGTGGCTGTACCGGCTGGCCGTTCGCCAGTCGCTCCTCTACCGGCGGAAGTGCGGTCGGCGTCGCCGGCTGACGCAGCGGTTCGCGGGGCAGATGTCCGAGGGGAGCTACCCAGCGGCGGCGGAGCACGATCCGCTCGGCTGGCTGCTGGCCGAGGAACGCCGGGCGCAGGTGCGTGCGGCGGTTGCCCGACTGCCGCCGCGTGACGCGGAGATTTTGCTCCTCAAGTACACACAAAACTGGAATTACCATCAGCTCGCCGCGCATTTGGGGATTTCGCACAGCGCGATCGAGACACGGCTGTTTCGGGCCCGCGGCCGCCTGCGCAACGAGTTGACCGCGATGAACGTGATCGAGGTGGACGGATGATTGGAAGCGAATTGTTTGCATCGCAGCCCGACGACACCGAGCGAATGATCGATCGACTCGTCGATGGCGAACTGTCCTCGGGCGAGTACCGAAGCCTGGTAGCCGCCCTCGATCGCCAGGCGAGCGAAATGTACCACGGTGGTTCCGCGCCGCAGGCGGATGTCTGGCGCCGCGTCGCGCTCGCCTTCCTCGAAGCGCAGGCTCTGCGGCAGGAACTGGACGAGTTCGTCCACGCGCCGCCGCCGAATGCACTGGCGGTGGCCGCAGGGACGCGAGCAAATCGGCAGCCCGCAGGTTGGCGCAAGTGGGAAACAGTGCTGGCCGTCGCGGCTTCGTTTCTCGTTGCGTTTGGGCTAGGGGTGATGCTGCCCGGTTGGCTGCGGTGGGGCACTGAACGTGTCGACTTGCTGACTGATGCAGCGGATCAACCTGTTCGTGGGGAAGGCGCGCCTTCTCCTCCCACGGGCGAACTTCCCGCGCTCGCGGATCGTGTGGATCCTGAATCCACCGTGCTGCAGCAGGTGGGGGAGGCACGGCTGGTCCTAGGCGGATCAGGAGCCGACCGTGCCGAGTCGGAGAACATTCCGATCTACCACCTGACCGGCGATGCGGCGGCTTGGCCGGGCGCCATGCAGCCCGCGCTCTCGGCTGGCGTAATCGACGCGCTCGAGCGGCGCGGCCATCAAGTGGAGCGGCACGAGCATTTCGTCCCCGTCGATCTGGGCGATGGCCGCCAGGGAGTGATCCCGATCGAGCAGTACAAAATCACGCCCGTCAGTCGTCGGGCGTATTGAGCGACAAGTACAGCACGACGCTCTCGGTGGAATATCCGTTGGCAAAGCTGTCGTAAGAGGGCTTCGAGGGTTCGATTTTTGCAAAGGGTGAGGAACATGCGAATCAGGACATTTCGGCCTTGGGTGATCGCGGGTTGGGCGGTGGCGGCATGGCCATTGCTGGGGATGCCATTTGCTGACAATACGGCCCTTGGTCAGGAAGCTGACTCTAAGGACTCCGAGGAAGTCGTGGAACGTCTGCGTCAGGGTGATCCCGGCGTCATCGCGCCGACGACCGTCCGGCTCCAGGCATTGGCCGACGGAACAAGCTACGGCTACGCCGAGCAGGCCGCTCCCCAACAGGGCAAGTACTGGATCGGGATCATCCTCGGCGAACTGCCCGAGGTAGCGCGGAAGCAACTGCAGCTGGAATACGGTTTGGTGGTGGAGGATGTTGTTCCCGATAGCCCCGCGGCGAAGGCGGAGTTCAAACCGCACGATGTCCTGCTGCGGGCAGGCGAGAAGCCGCTCAAACAGCCGGCAGACATTTTGCAGGAGGTCGAAGCAGCCGGGGAGACCGAACTGGAGCTGACCGTGCTGCGGGCCGGGAAGGAGCAAACGATTAAGGTGACGCCGGTCAAACGGCCGGAGCCCGAGCGGACAGATATTGCTTCGACGTTGAGGCCGGGAACGACGATCGTGCCTGAAGGAGCGATCCGACGACTCGAAGAAGCCCTGGAGCAGCTGCGCGGTAAGCAACCTGGCGAAAAGGTGGAGCTCGTCTTTCCGCGACCGGGGGTCGTGGCCACGCGGGTCGATGTTGTGCAGCCGATGGGCGTGCCCAACAACCTGACGTTGCGGATCAACAAGGAAAAGGGAGCCCCCGCCAAGATCTACGTCAAGCAGGACGACAAGGAGTGGGAGGTGACCGAGGACAAGCTCGGCGAGCTTCCGGAAAATCTGCGGATCGTCGTCGAGCGGACGTTGGGGCGGCACCAGACGTCGTTCAATTACGTGCTTCCACAATCGCCCGTGGCGGGGCCTGGTCCGGCGCATGTGCCGGGCATTGCTCTGCCCGCGGCCCCCGCCATTCCCCCGATTCCGAATGTGATTGTGAAACGCTACGAACCTTCGGCAACGCCGCCGCAAGTGCAGGCGTTCCGGGTCGAGACGGCTGAGAAGGTGCGGTCTACGAAAGATCCTGTAGAGGGCAAACTGGACGAGGTGCTCGCCCGGCTGGAGCGCCTGGAGAGCAAGTCGCTCGAAAAGCTGCAGGACGAAGTCCAGCGGCTGCGGAAGGAACTCGACGAGCTGCGCAGCAAGGAGTAACGCTGCGGACTGAATGCCAAAACGACCACAGGCCGAGTCGTCCCCCCGGATCGACTCGGCCTGCAGCGCTGGGTTTGCCAATCGCGATTTGTCGCGAATTCGTCTTACCGATACATGCCGCCGTAGCCTCCGAAGCGGCGGCCGGTGCCGCCGTCGAAGCCATTGGTCAGCACGCCCGTGTTGTAGGCCGCTTCGCCTTCTTGGGCCGTGAGTCCTTCGGGGAACGCGCCGGCGACGACCACGCGGTCTTCGACGTTCAGC
>JALORD010000344.1:0-5874 GCA_025459145.1 Pirellulaceae bacterium
CGCCATATCTACTGTTCTATCCCGATGCCGACGGCGACGACGTGCCCGACGGCGCTCCGACGGTACACCTCGAAGGTTTTGGCATCGAGGATTCGCACAGCATTACGAACAACCTCCGCTGGGGTCCCGATGGCTGGCTGTACGCGACGCAGGGGAGCACCGTGACCGGCGATGTCCGCCGCCCGGGCGACAAGGCGCCTCCCGTCCATTCGCTCGGGCAGCTCGTCTGGCGCTACCATCCCGAACGGAGGAAGTACGAGATCTTCGCCGAAGGGGGCGGCAACGCGTTCGGCGTTGAGCTCGACGCCCAGGGGCGGATCTTCAGCGGCCACAACGGCGGCAACACCCGCGGCTTTCACTACGTGCAGGGGGGTTACCTGCAGAAAGGTTTCGGCAAGCACGGCGAGCTGTCGAACCCGTACACGTTCGGCTACTTCGAGGCGATGGCCCACCACAACGTGCCGCGGTTCTCGCACACGTTCGTCATCTACGAAGCGCCGCAACTGCCCAGCCGGTATCACGGGAAGTTATTTGGCGTCGTGCCGCTCTTGTCGCATGTGGTTTTAAGCGAAGTGCTGCCCGATCGGTCGTCGTTCAAAACCAAGGACGTCGGCTACGCGCTCGAGTCGAGCGACCCCTGGTTCCGGCCGGTCGATATTCAGACCGGGCCCGACGGTGCGGTTTACGTCGCCGACTTCTACGAGCAGCGGATCGACCACGCCAGCCACTATCAGGGGCGGATTCACAAGGAGAGCGGGAGGATTTACCGGCTGCGGGCCAAAGGGGACTCGTCGGTGCCGGAAAAATTCGACTTAGCCCGCGAGGACGCCGCACAGCTCGGCAAGCGGCTGACGAGCGACAACAAGTGGTTCCGGCAATCCACGCAGCGAGTCTTGGCGCACAATTTTCCAGAGGCGGGACGGTTCCTGGGGGCGATGGGAGTGCTCGACGGCCGCGGACAAGCGGCGCTCGAATACCTCTGGGCGCTTAACTGCGGCGGCTCGCTCGAGGACGACGTAGCGCTCGACTTGGTCCATCACGAAGAGCCCCAGGTGCGGCTGTGGTCCGTGCGTCTGGCCTGCGACGACGGCCAGATCGGGGATGCGCTGGCGAAGGAACTGGCGGAACTCGCGTATCGCGAGCCCAACGTGCATGTGCGAAGCCAACTGGCTTCGTCGGCCCGCCGGCTGCCGGCCGCCCAGTCGCTGCCGATCGTCAAGAATCTCTGCCAGCGGAGCGAGGATGCCGGCGATATTCACATCCCGCTGCTCCTCTGGTGGGCTATCGAGGCCAAGGCCGATAAGGATCGGGATGCGGTCCTGGCCCTCTTCGCCGACAAGGCGTTCTGGGATCAGCCGCTGGTTTCGGGAACGATTGCCGAGCGGCTGATGCGGCGCTATGCCGCGACAGGCCAGCGCAAGGACCTCGCGACCTGTGCGAAGCTGCTGGAACTGGCCCCCAGCAAGGAGCACGCCTCGCGGCTGATGGCCGGTCTCGAAGCGGCGTACGAAGGACGGACCCTCGACCTGCCGGCGGAACTCGCCGCGGCGATGGCCAAAGCCGGCGCCAGTTCACCGACGCTCAAACTTCGTCAGGGAGACGCGGCGGCGGTGGCCGAAGCCCTCGCCACGATCGCCGACGAGTCGGCCGACGCCGGCAAGCGCGAGTCGCTGATCGTCCTGTTCGGCTCGCTCAATCAGCCGAGCTGCGCAAACGTTCTGCTGCAAGTGGTCAAACAATCGCGAAACGATGCCCTGCGGACGGCGGCCCTCGCCAGCCTGCAGTCGTACGGCGCGGCCGAGATCGGCCCGACCGTCGTCGAACTGTTCCCGCAGCTTCCCGAACAAGTGCGCGAGACAGCCCAGTCGTTGCTGGCGAGCCGCAAAGCGTGGACCGAACTGCTCCTGGCGGCGGTCGATGCGGGGAAGATCGACCCTGGCACGATCGCCGAGCCGACCGTCCGCAAGCTGCTCTTGCACGATTCGCCCGAGATCGCAGCTCTCTGCCGCAAGCACTGGGGCGAGCTCTCCGGCCCGTCACCCGAGGCGCTGCGCGCGGAAATCGAAAAGCTGATCGGTCTGCTCGGAACCGGCTCGGGCAACCCCTACGAAGGGAAGAAGCTCTACGCGGCGAACTGCGGCAAGTGTCACCAGCTATTCGCCGACGGCGGCAAGGTGGGCCCCGATCTGACCGGGTACAAGCGGGACGATGTCCGCGGGATGCTGCTCAGTGTCGTGAATCCCTCGGCCGAGATTCGGGAAGGCTTTGAAAACTACATTGTCCGCACGGCCGACGGCCGGACGCTGACGGGGCTGATCGTCGATCAGGACAGTAATGTCGTCGTCCTCCGCGGGGCCGATGGCCAGAACGTGTCGCTCGCCCGCGACGACGTAGAGGACCTCCGCGCCAGCCGCCAGTCGCTCATGCCCGACGGCCAGCTCAAAGCCCTGAGCGACCAGCAGATTCGCGATCTGTTCGCGTACCTCAGGTCAACACAACCGTTGCCATAGAAATGTCATTGGTCACTTGTCACTGGTCACTTGGAGAGATCGCCGCGCCGCCCACAAATGACAAGTGGCAAATGACTAATGACCCCTCGCCATGTCCCTCCCCCTAAAACCCTTGCCGACGGTCGAGCGGTGGGATTGCCACCAGTGCGGCGTTTGCTGCCGGGGGAGTGTCGTGCCGCTGTCCGACGAAGACCTCGCGCGGCTCAAGGCGCAGAAGTGGGAGGAACATCCGGATTACCAGGGGACCAAGGTGATCACCCGCGAGTCGTGGGGCGGGCGCGACTATCGCCTGGCCCACCGCGACGACGGCTCGTGCGTCTTTCTGCTGCCCGATGGCCTTTGCCGGATTCACAAAGAGCTGGGCTTCGATGCGAAGCCGCTGATCTGCCGGATGTTTCCGCTGCAGGTCGTGCCCCGCGACGGCGTGGCGATGCTCACGATTCGCCGGGCGTGCCCCTCGGCCGCGGCTGACCGCGGCCGGCCCGTCGCCGAGCAGCTCGACTTTGCCAAGAAGCTGGCTCGCGAGCGGGGCCTGACCGATCAGAAGGTCGAGCCGCCGCCGATCAAGCCGGGCGAATCGCGTTCCTGGCCGGCAACGCGACGGGTCCTCGGTGCCATTCAGCGTCTGACGTCCGACGAGCGGTTTCCGCCCGTGCGGAGGCTTGCGCACCTGCTCCTCTTTTGCCGCCTTCTCGACCGGGCCAAGACCAAACCGCTCGACGATGCAAAGCTTGGCGAACTGGCCGACGTTTTGGAGGCCTCTGTCTCCGAGGAGGTCGGTGACCTCTTCAGCACTCGCCGGCCACCCCAGCCTGCGGCCGCGGTTCTCTTTCGGCAAATCGCCGCCGAATACGTTCGGTTGCATCCGCGATACTATGTTCGTCCGTCGTGGAGCACGCGTCTCGGGCTCGCCTGGACGGCATTCAAGATGATTCGCGGCCGTGGCCCGCTCCCGCGACTACATCCACAGTTTCCCACGGCGACGTTTGAACAGCTCGAAGCGCCCCTCGGTCGGATGGACGCTGCCCTCTATCAGCCGTTTGCCCGGCTCGTCGAGACCTCGGCCGAGTCTTGGAGCTATGCCCTGGCAGGCCGCGCTGGCTGGTCGGTGGTCGAAAGTGCCGCCCAACTGGCGATCACCTATCCGGTCGGGCTGTGGCTGTTGCGGTGGGCCTCCGCCGGGCGCGAGCCCACGCTCGAGGACGTCTTCGACATCGTCACGGCCCTCGACCGGGGCCAGGGTTACGGACCGCTCTCCGGAGCCAAGCAGCGTCAACGGCTGCGGGTGCTGCTCTCGCTCGACGAGTTCCCGCGACTGGTCGCGTGGTACGGAAGATAACCACACGCTTCTCTGCTACCGCGAGGCTTCTCTGCTACCGCGAGATTGTCAGCGGGAGCGAGTTCTTAGGCGCCGCGGGACGACTGGCGACCGCGTCCACGGACTTCGCCTTCGGCACGAGGTCCCAGCCCGTGCCGGAAATCACAAACTCGTATTCTCCCGCGGCCACTTCGTGCCGCACGGTGCCAAAACTGCCGCCGCGGTCGAATTCGATCGTCCGCGGGAGCTTGCCATAGAGCGAGAACGACTGCCCGTCGTGGAGCGTCACTTCGCGGCCGTCGGCCAGGAACGCCACGGGCACGCGCTCGCCGCCGGAATTCCAGATCTGGACGGGGGCGGCGCTCGCGGCGGTGGAAACGGTCCGCGTGGTCGCTTCGCGCGAGACATCGATCTTCGGCACTTCGACCCGCGTCTCGATCACCCGCTCGACCGGCTCTACGTAACGAATCTCGCGGCGGACGACCGGCGGCGGTGCGACGTACACATATCGCGGCCCGCACCAGAATGGATCATAACAACCGTGATAATGATGCCAGCCGTGGTGATGCCCGTGGCCATGGCCGAACGAAAAGTGAATGTGCTGGGCCTGGGCCGGAGTTGCCGAGAATCCCCCAACAATCACCAGTAGGCCGGCAGCCAGCATAAACGCATTGGGAAGGCGCGCAATCATACGATCTTCATCGGCTGCCCCGCCCTGCCAAGTCGAGCCCGCTAGCGGCAACCATAAAATACGCTTTCGCCCTAACTCCGGCGCGGGGTACAATTGGGGGGAGTCAATACGTCCCTTCCGGGTGTGATGCCAATGAGCCGATTCCTGCCGGGCGAGCTAGCAAGCCGCCGCCGATTCCTCACCCAGGCTGGCGGTGGAATGGGGGCGCTCGCTTTGGCGTCGTTGCTGGCCGACGAGCGGGCTCAGGCGGCCGGAAAATCGGCAGCACCGGGCGAAGGACCCCGTGAGCCGCATTTCACGCCGCGGGTCAAACGGGTGATTTGGCTCTTCATGCACGGGGGGCCGAGCCACGTCGACTTGTTCGACCCGAAGCCGGACCTCGCCAAGTACGCTGGCCAGCCGCTGCCCGACAGCTTCGGCCAGGTGATGACGCGCCGCAAAGTGGCCGAGAATCCGCTCCTCGGTCCGGTGAAGCCGTTTCGGCCGCGGGGCGAGTCGGGGCTCGAAGTGAGCGACTTCCTCCCCGAGATCGCTGGGCACGCCGACGAACTGTGTGTGATCCGCAGCCTGCATGGCGACAGCGTGAACCATCCGCAGTCGGTCTATCAGATGAATACCGGCTCGATCCTGATGGGGCGGCCAAGCGTCGGCAGCTGGGTCGCGTATGGCCTGGGGAGCGAGAATCGCGACCTGCCCGCGTTTGTCGTCCTGCCCGATCCGGCGGGCGGCATCAAAGGGGGGCCGCCTGCCTGGGGGAGCGGCTATCTGCCGGCCACATATCAGGGTGTGACGATGCGGCCCGGCGACAAGCCAATCCTGCATCTCGCGCCGCAGCCGCAGATCAGCCGCGACCAGCAGCGGGCGACGCTCGACCTCGTGCTGCAGCTCAATCGCGAGCATCTGGCCGAGCGCCACGGCGACGACGAACTGTCGGCCCGGATCAAGGCGTACGAGCTGGCATTTCGCATGCAATCGGCCGCGCCGGAACTGGTGAACCTGGCCGACGAAACGGCTGACACGCACACGTTGTATGGCCTTGACCAGAAAGAAACCCGCGAATTCGGTCAGCGGTGTTTGCTGGCCCGGCGGATGATCGAGCGGGGCGTCCGGTTCGTGCAGGTCTACTCGGGCGATACCAACGGCTGGGACGCCCATAACGATGTGGCGAAGAATCACGGCGAGTATTGTCGGGCGACGGACCTCCCCGTGGCGGGTTTACTCACAGACCTCAAACAGCGAGGCCTGTGGAACGACACGCTCGTGATCTGGGGAGGCGAATTCGGCCGCATGCCGATGAGCGAGCAAGGGACCGGGCGCGACCATAATCCCTGGGGCTACTCGGTCTGGCTCGCCGG
>JALORD010000344.1:5898-6730 GCA_025459145.1 Pirellulaceae bacterium
CATGGCTTACGGCGCCACCGATGCAGTCGGCCTCCGCGCGGCCGAAAACCCGGTTCACATCCGCAACTTCCATGCGACGCTCCTGCACCTCTTGGGGCTCGACCACGAAGCGCTCAGTTTTTTCCACAACGGTCTCGACGAACGGCTGATCGGCCCGACGGACGACGTGGAGGTGGTGCGGGAGATTCTGGCGTAAGGCGTGTCGAAGTTGCGCCGGCAACTACGCGGATGGAAGCTCGTCCATCGGGCCCCGTGAATTGTTTACGGGCGAGTTGGTAACGCCACGCAAGTCGTGCGTTATATGTATTCGTACCGGGCTGAGGCTGCTTGCGAAACCATTCTCTCCCCAAACGCCCCACGCTGCTGCATTGCTGATGATCACCAAACATTCGACGGCTGGCACTTGTTCGCTGGCAGCCGCGTCGCGAGTTTCCTGCTCTCTCGCACTCGCCAGTGTGATCGCGGCCGCCATGCTGCTCGCCCTGCCGACAGTTGCCGCAGCACAGTCGGCCGATCGTGCCCCCGCTGGCTGGAAGCTCGTCTGGTCCGATGAGTTCGACGGCGACGCGATCGACCGGGCGAAGTGGGATTTCGATCTTGGCAACGGCTTTTACAACTACGAGGCGAACACCTGGATCAGCGGCTGGGGGAACGACGAACTGCAGTACTACACCCGCGAGCCGAGCAATGCGTTCGTTCGAGATGGACGCCTGCACATTCGCGCCTTGAAGGAATCGCTCCACGGCTTTGGCTACACCTCCGCCAAGCTCAAAACACGAAAGCGCGACGGGAGCGAGCTGTTTGCCAAGCAGTTCGGCCGGTTCGAGATTCG
>JALORD010000345.1 GCA_025459145.1 Pirellulaceae bacterium
CCCTGATCGTCGACGTCCGCGAGCAGGAAGAGTGGGACGCCGGACATTTGAAGGCAGCGATCCTGATTCCCAAGAGCAAACTCGACGACGATGCGCTCGTGGCCAATCTGCTGAAGAAGCTGCCCAAGGATAAGGTGATCTATACGCACTGCGGACGCGGGGGGCGGGCCCTGGTGTGCGGCGAGGTCCTGAAGAAGGCGGGCTACGACGTTCGCCCGCTCAAGGCCAACTACAAGCAACTGGGCGAAGCGGGGCTGGAAACGATCGAACCGAAGGAGAGCCCGAAGGCCGAGGGAAAGAAGTGACGCCGCGCCGATTGAAGCGCATCCCGGACAAACGGTCAACGAGAACACGGATGAGTTCGCGTCTCATCCGTGTTTCGTCAACAGAAATTGCGATGAATCAGAACTTCTCGATCGTCTCGCCGCCCTGCGGGCTGATCAGGGCCTTGAGTGTCTGGGAGTCGATCTTGTGGTCGATAAACTTGACAGCCCCATCGCATAGACCAGCACAGAAGCCTTCCTTGGCGTAGCCGCCAAACTTCGGCAGTTCGGCATTTTCGGGGTCGTACAGGATGTCCTCGGGCTTCGTCCAGGGAATATCCCGCTCGGCCTCGACCAGGGCGATTGTGTTCGACGTCCCGTCAAGCATTTGCGCGAAGGGCATGCCGTTCTTCGCGCTGAACGCCGTGGCAAAGCCGCCGACAGGAGCCTCAACGGCCAAGCCGGGTCCGCTGGCGTCTCCCGGCCCAAAGCCGCTCGCCGCTCCACCGGCCGCACCTGCCGGGACAAGTTTCTCCTCTTTCAGCTCCTTCGACCGCAGGACGAAGTACGAGCTATTCATCGATCCGGCCTTCGCCAGCGGATGGCGGTAGATCGGCGGCATGGCATTCAGGACCTTCTTGTTCGCCTCACTATCCCACGGCTCGTCGAACTTGTAGGCGTTGTAGAGCGCTTGCTGCTCTATGAACGGCAGGATGGCCACGCGCCAGCTATAGGGCTGACAAGGCTTGCCGTCCTTCGTGGTCAGCACGGGCGGCGGGAAGCGGCTGCCTGGATAGGTAGCGGCCCAATTGTGGAAGGCGAGCATGATTTGCTTCATGTTGTTCATCGACTGCATCCGCTGAGCATCGGCCCGGGCGCTCGCCAGCGCTCCCACCAGGGGCCCGGCGGCCGCCGCCTTCACCGCAGGAAGATCGGTCTGGGTCTGTGCCACGACTAGGGTTTCACTCTGCGCGACTTTGACCGTTTTCAAGAGCGCGTCGGAAGTCTGCATCAAGTACTGGGCAAAGCCCGGGATGTCGCGTTCATTGGCCTGCACGTTGCGCATCGTATTGCGCGCGAGCGTGATCGCGGCCTGCACGGTGTCGTTCACATTCTCCGCCAGTTTCGCATCGTGGCAGGTGGCGATCGCCCGCAAGTGGACGGTGTTGCCGTCGATGATCACCCCCGCGAGCACATACTCGCTGTCGGTCCACAGCGGCGAAAGCGAGGCGATCATCGCTTCGGAACCGCCTTGGGCAGAATTCGGCGCACGCCGCGCGAACTGGTCGCGTATGAGTTGCATGTCGAGGGCGGCGACAATCGCCCCGGTCCGCACCTTTTCCCACGCCGGGCCGGTGGCAATCGCCGGCTGTCCCTTGCGGCGGCTGGTGAGGTATTTGTTCAAGACGTCGGCCGTGCCGAGGGCAATCGTCCGATCGTTGAGGGCGCTATAGGCTTGCTGGCGGCCGAGCGAATCGGCGACGGCGGCCGGCAACCGAATCGAGTCGGCCGGAAAGACACCCGCTGCAGAGAGCTTGTCGAACGTCGTGGGCTCGGCGAACTGCACAATGCCGACGGCGTCCTTGTTCCAGTCGTCGGGCTCGACCCCCGCGGGCCCGATCAGCGTGATTTGCTTGGTCCCTTCCAGGGCAAACAGTTTGACGAGCCACGGTCCATTGCGGTCGATCTCGGGAATCGCGTCGCGCAGTTCCTTGGCTTTGAGCAATTCCGCCGGGCGGATCGCGAGCAGCATGCCGGCGTCGTTCGGAACAAACGAGAGATCGAGGTCGCCACTGGTGGGCGCAGCGCCTTCGCCGGGCGACTGGGCAATGGCTGGCGAGTCGAAGGGCGACACTACCGGCCCGCCGCGGAGGCCGGCGATTGCGGCGGCTCCCAAGAGCAGCAGGCCGACCGCGACCCACCGCGCGATTCCACCCGGCCGCGAGCGGGCCGGCGAAACTGGTTGCGAATCCCGAAGCATTTCGATTCTCCTCAAAAAGGTCCCTTGAGAGGGCAGAAAAGTGTGAGCTGGCCAGCCCAATGGTTGTTCGGTCGTGTGCAAGGCAAGCGCGGCAAGCGATTGCAGATACGCCTTAGGACCGCCGGCGATTTGAGCTGCGGTGGCGTCGGCCGCCAGTTCCTGTTCGAGCCGCAGCCGGGCCGCGAGCCAGTGGACGAGCGGATGGTAGAAGTGCAGCGCGACGCCGAGCTGGGCGAGCACGCAGGCGAGAAAATCGCCGCGGGCGACGTGCGCCAATTCGTGGGCCAGAACCGCGGTCTGTTGGTCGGTCGACCAGCTTCGCCAGGTCGGCGGCAGCAGGATCACGGGCTTCGTCCAGCCGACGGTCGCCGCGGTTGCCAGATGATCGCTTTCACGCAGCTCGATCGGACGCGCGAGCGAGAGTTCCGCACACAGACAATCGACCAGTTCGCCCAGCTGTTTGTCGACGAGTGGACGGCTCGTCTGGCGATAGGCCCGTACGGAGAGGAGACCTCCGGCCAGTTGCAGGAGCCCCAAGATGATTCCTCCTACGAGCAACACGGGCACGGCGAGCGGCAGCCAAGCGGCGGCCCGTTCGCTCAGCGAAGTACCGCTTTCGATCGCGGCGGAAGCGCTCGATGGGTCGGAGTCTGGCTCGCTCGATAGCGCCGAACTGGCTGCAGCTAGTTCGCCGGCTGAGGGCGCGATCGGCTCTTCGGCAGACAGATCCGCTTGTTCTGCTGTGGAACGGGCCAGTGGGCTGCGGGGCGGCAGTGTCTCAGGAGCAATTGGCCTTACCGTTGGGGGCGCTGCGGCTGTAGCGCCATCTACCCAATTGGGCCCATATCGCCACCAACTGGGCCACGGAACGAACGCACATGCCGTGAGCACGACGACAACCGCGAGCGCTGCGGCGGGGATCGCCGCCGAAGCCGCTCCCTGCCAGCGACTGATGACGAGGCACAGCATCCAGGCCAAGAGGCCGACCAATGTGACCTGCAGGACGCACCACCACAGCGATTCAAAGAGCGGATTCATGGGTGGCCTCTAATTCTTCGTGTTCTTCGAGTCGGAGTTGGCGTCGCGCAGGATTTGTTCAAGCACAGCCCGCTCGGTCGGGGTGAGCTGGCGCTCTTCGAGCAGCCGGAGGAGCAATTGCTCTCGCTGGCCGCCGAACAGCCGCTCGACGAGGTCGCCGACGAGGCTGCCGGAAACTTCGTCGAACGATCGGAGCGGGCGGTACGTGAACGGCCGCTCCTGGTTGGTCTGCTGGAGAAACCCCTTGTCGCAGAGGATGCGGACGAGAGTCGCCACGGTCGTGTACGCCAGATCGCGTCCGGCCGTGGCCAGTTCGTCGCGGACTTGGGCAGCCGTCGCTTCCTGGCCCTGGGCAGCAGCACGCCAAAAGGCGTGCATCACTTCGAGCTCGCGCTCGGTGAGCGGTTTGGTTTTGGGACGCGCCATGAGGGAAGTGATTCGGTGGCTTCGGCGTGATATTGGAAAACCAAATTTGGTTTCTTAGATTTCGTCGATGATAGCCGAGCGAAAACTTCAGTCAATACGTCTGGAGAATTATCTGAGCTGGTCGGGGCAAGGAGGCCAGTAGGCTGGCGATGGAATTGCGGCGGAAGAGCGGAAGAGCTGACGCCGAAGTCGGACGATCGGCTCAGTCCGTCAACATCACGGCCAGCAGGAGGAGGTACAGGAGTACGACAAGCATCGCACCGACGACTGCTCCGAGCTGCATGCCGCGGAAGTTGAAGAGTCCACCGACAGCGATCGACAGGAAGAAGAGCGCGGCAGTCAGCACAAGAATGTTGGTAAACGGCGCGACCGGTGAACGAACATTCGTGGCGACCAGAAAGAGCAGCCTGAAGAAGTAGACTGCCAGAGCCACCCAGAGGGTTTCGAGAAACAGATAGCCCAGCGAGAATTGCCCAGGGCGCAGCATGCCTCCGATCTTACCCCAGGAGTTGCCCGGCTGACGGAGGCTGAAAGCAAGCGAGCGCTGCGCCGGAGTGTCGTTGGCACGAAGGCCGCGAATGACACGCGATCAGTAGTTGATTTGAAACTGCAGCCGCAGCAGATCACCGACGAACTGCTGGTACGAGAGCTCGGGGCTCGGCTGGGCAACGGTGTTCGTACGGTCGGTCGAGGTGTACTGCATGGTGAATTCCATCTGCGGGTTGAGTTGCCATTCGACTCCCGCCTCCCATTCGCTGATCTCGCTGAATGGGGCGTTGCGTTCCGCCTTGTAGCCTCCTTTGTAGTACTGGTATCGCAGGAACGGAAAAAACGTGCCCCAGCAATCCGTAACATGTCGGTAGTTCACCATTGCATAACCGCCGGTCAGCGGACGATCAACCACTTCGGTTTGGGCGTCGTTCAGCCCAGGACCGCGGCCGACGTTCCACTCGACCTGTACGCCGAAGGGTTGCGGGTACCAGACGAACGTCCCGCCGACGCGCTCGTCGAGAATGTCGCGTGTTCCTTGTTCGAGTGTTCCGAGCGGGCGACCCGGTCCTGGCGCGCCGGGCGGATCGATGGTCGAAGACAGCACGGCATACTCGCCCGAATAGGCCTGCACACCGACTTCCATCACCTGGCCGCTTTCGAACTGCCAGGGAACCGTGAGCCGCGTCACGACATGCAGGTTCTCGTTCTGCTCGTTAAACGAACCTCCTTGGCCGTTGTACAAACCAACGCCGAAAACGCCGTAATTGCCCGATCCCTTGAGTCCTTCATCGAGAACGAACTTGAACAGGTCCTGGGCGTACTCCGGTGTCCAGTAAAAGAAGAATCCCAAATCACGCTCGTTGCGGACGGCGCTGTTGAGCCCATCGGCACGATCCAGGGGCAAGCGATTGGAGCTCGACTGCATGTTCTCCCAGCCGTAAGGAACTTTGGACTGTCCCAGACGGAAGCGAAACACTTTCTCCGAATCGAGATACAAGTCGCCATACCAGTCGCGAATCTGGCAAAACTGATTTACGTCGGCACTGCTCCCCGAAACCGACGAGGCGAAGTCCGGCTGCAGATAGACGTACATGTGGTCCGACACATCGCCCGAAATGATCACCCGCGCCCGCCGGATCAGAAAGTTCTGATTGTCGCCAACCGAGCGATCGCCGACGTATTGCGCCGGCGCTCCCTCTTGATCGAGCACTTCATTGATCCGGAACTGCGCATAGCCGCGAATGCTCAGCCGGTCGTACCACTTCTTCGGTTCATCCCGTGCGCTGCCGGTTCGCCGCGTTTGCTGGTCGACGGTGATGATCGACGGATCGCGGACTTGATCCCAACGTCCCGGAAGCGAAGCGAAGAGTCCCGAGTCGGAATCGGCCGGCTGATCCGTGAGCTGCGATTGCATCGCGGCCAGTTGGGCTTCGGTTTGCTCCAGCCGGCGCAACAGGTGATCGACGGTCGGAGTCGCAGCAGGGTCGGCAGGCAAAGGCTGGATCTCGCGGATCGCCGTCGGCGCGAATTCGCCCCCCCGTTGCGGCAATTCCGACAGGTAGGGATCGACCTGCTGGGCGAGGAGCGGCGACGGAAGGAGCCAGCTCCAGAGCGCAATGACTCCACTCCGGCACGCGATTTTCCACTTTGTACCGAAGCAGTTCATAGAGGT
>JALORD010000039.1 GCA_025459145.1 Pirellulaceae bacterium
TACTGCATCTCGCGATAGAGCTTGTCGCCCGTGGCCAGCAGCTGCGCGGCCTTCTGACGCTGCACCGCATTGCTGAAGCGGACGCCTCGGCTGTCCGCGGCGACATCCGCTCCGCGCGGGGCCAGACCGACCACAGCCGAACTGGAACGAGCCGTGCCGCGGTCGAGCTTGATCGTCGTTTCGACGAGGCCGCCCCGATCGGCCGGCGGCGTTCGCAGGGCAGCGAGCAACTCTTCCCGATCCATGTCGAGCAGCCGCCGCACGACCACCGGCGAAATCGCATCGGCCGCCGGCGCGCCGAGAGGCCGCGCATCGACGAGCCGCGGATCGATCCCTAAAGTCGCAAAATTGGCGTTCGGGTTGTAAGTGCTGCCGTAGAACCGGTAGAAGCCGACGGTTCGCGGAGCGACGAAATAGCCCGGGGCACAAAAGCCGCCCCCCAGTGCGGGGCTGCAGTAGTTATACGAAAAGACCGGCGGGCAGTAGCCGACCGAAAGGCCGATGCTCGGTCCGCACCAGCTAGGTCCGCACCAGCGCGATCCACCCCAACCGCCGCCCCAACCACATGAATTCCAGCCGCCACCCCAGCCTCCGCCCCACCCGCAGGAATTCCAGCCCACACTCCGGTAGCCGCCCCAGCCGCAGCCGCGGTGTCCCCAGCCCGCCTCGGCTGTCGAACTGGCTAGCAGGCTCGCCGTCAAGATCGCGACCAGGAGTAGCGAACGTTGCATGGCACGTGCTCCTTCGAAGGCGGTTCATTCCCTGTCGATCACCCGGGGATCCTCAACGGGCGACCGAGGTACCGCCTCGATTATCTGCCGTGGAGCAACGGGATGCAATCGCAACGAGCTCTCGTTCAAGGGGACCCGTTGGCCGGTGCGCTCACACCCTCGCACGCAGGCCCCCACGCGATCCCGCGCAGCAAGCGAACGGCTAAATCGACGGCAATTTCGGCAGTTCGCCGCGCCGGCCGCGGTACAGATGCTCCTTGCCGGCAGGCGGGCGGAGCTGCTTGGTGCGGCTGGTGTATGTCGTGAATCCTTCGCGGAAATTGAAGTCGCCGTCGATCGATCGTACGAACAGCTCGTCACCCACGAGCTGCAGGTCCATCCGGATGTTCGACTCGTAGGCATAGACGCCGTAGTTCTTGGCACCCCGGAGCGAGAACGAAGCCAGGTTGCCGGCCGCCAGCTTTTCGACTTCAGCCTTGGGGGCGGCGACCTTCACCGTATTGAATTCGCCCAAAAGTTCGATCGAATAGCCTAGCAGCGCGCCGCAGCCGTCCCGCTCTTCGTGCAGCCGCAACCCGCGAAGCACGACTGGCAAGCCCGGGTCGTCATTGCTTTCCGGAAACATCTTCGACGGACCGCGCAGCGCCTCGAGCCGACCAAGTGGACCGCGAACGTCGCGATCGTTCTGATCCTTGCCCTTCTCGAACATGACGATGAACGGCGGCAGCTCGTCCTTGGACTCGGGGTCGATCACAACGAGTTCGAGCGGAAAAGTGATCTCCGCAGCCGATGCCGGACCAGCCAATAGCCCAAGACTCAATACGAGTGCCGCAGTTCGGGTGCCACGGCTGGATTGTCCAGCGGTGCCCCGCGGCCCACATCGTTGATGGCACGTCTTCCCCATGCCCAAATCATACGTCGCGCGAGGGGAGTGCAACACCCATTTGCCAGCGACGCGGCTACTTCGCCTGGGCCCATTCGGGCGGTGGAGCTGTGTACGTAACGTCGCTCCCCGTCTGCGGATGCGTCAAAGTGAGTGTGTGGGCATGGAGTCCGAGCGGCGGATCGCCCGGCGAGAGGGTTTTCATTTCGCCGACCTTCCGTCCGGGCAAGTAGGCCGGATCCCCCGCGACCGGATGCCCCGCGAGCCACAGATGGGCCCGAATCTGATTCGTCCGGCCCGAGCGGGGAACGACCTCGACGAGGGCTCGCCCGTCGGCTCGCCGGGCCAGCACCCGAAAGCTCGTTTCGGCCGCTCCTCCACTTTCCTCGGGCAATCGCAAGCCGCCCGGTCCCGGCGCGAGCTGCAGCGGAGCGTGGCAGTCCCAGGCGTCCTGCTCGGGCCACCCCTCGACGAGCGCCAGGTAGGTCTTCTGCACCCGGCCCGTTTCAAACTGCGGCTGCACGCGTCGTGCGACGTCGCGGCTTTTTGATAGCACCACGACACCCGAAGTATCGGCGTCCAGGCGATGCGCCGGCCGCAACTGGATGCCGTCGTACACCTGCCCCAGAATGTACGACAGCGTGTTGCGGCAGAACCGGCCGCAGGGATGCATTGGTAGCGGCGCGGGTTTATTCACCACGACCAGCGACGAGTCCTCGTCGAGGATCTCGATGCCCGCGGACACGTCCGGTTCGCGTGCGGCGGGCATGCGGTGCAACAGCCGCTCGCCGGCTCGCATGGTGCGTCCTGGAAGCACGACTTCATCGCGGCAGGTCAATCGTCCCTCGCGGGCGGCTGCCAGCCACTCCTCGCGCGAGAGGTGGGTCCGCATCGCATCCAGAAAGTCGAGCAGTTCCGCGCCGTCGAGCCGTAAAGGAACGCTGATCGGCCGCAGGTTGTCGTACGCCATGCTTCCTGGCAGCGGGCTCGTCGCCGCGCGAATCGCCGCATGCCGCGCCGCGAGAAGCTCTTGCCGCGCGGAATCCGCATCGACATAGCAGCGAGGGCACGACTGTCCTTCGGCGAACTGCGGCGAGTTAAACTCGTCGGCCGTCAGAATCGCCTGGCAGGCATAGCACTGCCGCAAATTGGCCTCGCGCAGATTCGCATCGAGGGCGACCCGCTGATCGAAGACGAAGCAATCCCCCTGATAGTGAGCGTCCCGGCACTCTTCAAAATACTTCAGGATGCCGCCGTCGAGCTGGTAGACGTCGGTAAAGCCTTGCTGCATCAAAAGGGCCGACGCTTTCTCGCAGCGTATGCCACCGGTGCAAAATGTCACCACGGGCCGCGACTTCATCTCCGCCGGCAATCGCTCCGCCGCGGCGGGAAATTCTCGGAAGTCATCGATCCCGATCGGCACAGCGCCGACGAACGTGCCCGCCTCGACTTCAAAGTCGTTCCGCGTATCGAGCAGGACCACCGGCCGCCGCTCGTCGAGCCACCGCTTCAGCTCGCTCGCCGGCAGCCGCGGCGCGGTCGATCTCCGGGGGTCGATGCCAGGCACGCCGAACGGAATGATCTCGCGCTTGATCTTGACCAGCATCCGGCGGAACGGCTGTTCGCGGCTGTAGCTGATCTTGGCCTCAAGTCTCTCCAGCCCCGGCACGGCACGCACTCGAGCCAGCAGCAACTCGACTCCCGCGGCCGAACCGGCCACGAACAGGTTTATTCCCTCCTGTGCGAGGAGAATCGTGCCACGCAGCCGCTCCGCCTGAGCCAGCTCGCGAAGGGCAGCGCGCAATTCGGGCAGATTGTCCAATGCCGCGAACTGATACGCGGCGACGTTCACAAAACTCGTCACAGCAGTTCAGCGATCGGCCCCTTCTCGACCAGATACTGGGGACGCCCCGAGGGATCGGCGATCGTTGTGCTCGCGGTATTAATTCCCAGGTTGTGATACAGCGTGGCGAAGATCTCTTGAAAATGGACCGGCCGCTCGCGGGCTTCTTCCCCCAGCCGATTCGTCGACCCGATCACTTGGCCCATCCGCATTCCCCCGCCGGCGAGCAAGGCGCAGCTCACGCCGGGCCAGTGATCGCGTCCCGCATTCTTGTTGATACGCGGCGTCCGGCCAAACTCGCCCCACGCGATTACGGTCACGTCGTCGAGCATTCCCCGAAAATCGAGATCTTCAATGAGCGCGCTCAGGCACTGATCGAGCTTCGACCCGTGGTCGCGCACCAGATCGAAGTTCTTGCCGTGGCTATCCCAACGGCCATAGGAGAGCGACACCACGCGCACGCCCGCTTCGATAAGGCGTCGCGCCAGCAGCAGATGCTCGTTAACCGTCGGAGCGCCGTCGTACTGATACTTGTACGGCTTGCCATCGCCGTATCGCTCGCGAACCTTCGGATCTTCCTGCGACAGGTCGAGGGCATCGGCCAACCGGTTTGAGGTGAGTACGCCCAAGGCCCCAGCCGTGAAGCGGTCGACCGCCTGCATCTGCGGATCGGTGTCGACGTGCCGCCGCAGCCGATCGAGGCTCGAGAGGAGCCGCTCGCGGTCCTGGAGCTGTTCGAGCGTGATGCCCGAAAGGCTCATATTGGCCCGCCCCTCCTGATCGGGCTTGAACGCACTGTAGGCGGGGCCCAGGAAGCCCGGCTTTCCCGCGTCGGACCAGCGAATCTCCTTTGTCGGTTCAGCCAGCCCGACAAACGGCGGGACCGACGGATCAACGGGGCCCTGCAACTTGGCCACGACCGAGCCGAGACTCGGCCGTCCGCCGAGCGACGCCAGATCGCGCGTCAGCCAGCCCGTCATGCACTGGAACGCATCGTGGCGGTCGGTCGCGCCCACCACGGAACGAATGATCGCGGCGCGGTCCATCACTCGGGCGAGCTGCGGCAGGACTTCACAAATCTGAACGCCGGGCACCGCTGTCGAGATGGGCGAGAACTCGCCCCGGATTTCGACCGGGGCCTCCATCTTCAAATCGAACAGATCCTGATGCGGCGGACCGCCGCCTAAGAAGATATTGATAACCGCCTTTTGTCGCCGCGGGGCGGATGTGCTGGCCTCGAGCCGATTCAAATCGGCCAGCGACAAAGCGCCGGCCCCCAGCCCCAAGCCGCCGATCTGAAGGAAACTGCGCCGGGAAAACAGCGGACCGCGATCCTGCCCTCGCCCGAAAATCGTAAGCATCGTGTGTTCCTCCCGTTCGCAGTACTCGTTCGGCCCTGTATCGGCGGTGGGGCCCCCGCCGCTCCAGGTCAACGGTCCCCAGCCTCATCACTTTACCCGAATGTCACCCCGGGTGACCAGAGTCAAACGATCGTGCCGCTACGGTAAGTCGACGTACCGCTTGACCAGCGATTCCGCATCGACGGTTTCCCCGCGCGGAATCGCGAACGTAACAATGCCGAACCGCAACCGGAGCGACTCGCCAGGTTTCACTTCGACGCGGCTCTTCGCGCCGCGGGTGAAGGCCTGTTGGCCGAAGGGATTGGCAACGAGCACGCCATAGTCGCGGGCGTGCAACCAGGAAGGGCGAAAGTTATCGGGATGCGGCAAGATGACGAGTCCGGTTTGCACTTCATCGATCGATCGGCTGTATCTTACCCAGCGGGCAACTTTTCCCCAGACTTCGCGTTCATTCTTCCGCCCTGCGCTATCGACGATTTCACCGCCGGCCTTCACGGTAAGCGGCGTCGCGACCCGCACGCCGAGCCCCATCTCTTCCTGATCGCCGAAGGCAAATGGCCGCTCACCGCGCAGCGTGCAGTCGAACGTGAGCAAGTATCCGCCGTCGAGTTTGCGGATCGTGTGCCGGGCAAGTTCCTCGCAGAGTGTCTGTTCGCCGGCCCGATAGCGAAAGCGAGCGGCCCACTGAATGACGCCCTGCTCACCCGCGGGCGGTTGGGCAAACTCGACGAACTCCACGGTCCCTACGTTGCGCCAAAAATCGCTGCCCCCCAGATCTCCGAACGCCAGCCAGACGCCCGGATGCATCGCGGCGTGGTCCGTCGCGTCTTCACCCTCCCGCGGCGGATGCCGACGTGTGACTTGCCTTTCGCCTGGTGCATGAACGTGGGCAAAGAATGGCCGGCGAATCTGCGCGTCGCGAAAGACATAGGTCGCCACGGGCAAGCCGCGATCGGTGACGACCAGTTGGTCCGACTCCTTTCGCACGGCGAGCCCTTCGTCGCCCTGGCAATTCCCTGCGGCGCCAAACACTGCCGCCAGCACCAGTCCGGCGTGGAGGATCAAATGAGTAATACGCATCGACTCTTCTCCGCAGTAGCGTAACCACGCGACTGATTTGCCGACCATCCTAACGGCAACTTGCCGCCAACTCACGTGGATTCGGGCGTTACGACCAGCCCGCCGCAGGCCTCAAACAACTGGAGCGCGTCGCGCAGCGGGCGGACCGCGTGCACGCGCAGGACCTGCACTCCTTGCCGGGCAAGGGCCAGCCCCGCGCCGAGCGTGCCAGCGTCGCGGTCCGCGGTCTTGTCGCCCAGCACATGGCCGATGAATCCCTTCCGCGAGTGGCCCACAAGGAGCGGACAACCGAGCACATGAAACCGGTGGCACGCGGCCATGAGCTCGAGATTGTGGGCGTGCGTCTTGCCGAAACCGATCCCCGGATCGAGGCAGATGCGCGCCGGCTCGATTCCGGCGGCCTGCAAGGCGTCGCGCCGCTGCTGGAGGTAATTGAAAACGTCCGCCACAACGTTGGCATACGTGGGATTGTCTTGCATCGTCTGCGGCGTCCCCTGCATGTGCATGGCGCAGACCCCTGCTCCACTCGCGGTTGCCAGTTCGACCATCTGCGGATCGGCCAGGCCCGTGACGTCGTTGATGATCTCCGCTCCGAGCGCGAGTGCCGCCTCAGCCACGGACGGCTTAGAAGTGTCGATCGAAACAATCGCCTCGGGACGCGCCGCGAGAATTCCGCGTAGGACCGGCACAACACGCGCAGCTTCGTCGGCCGGCGAGACCGCTGTCGAATACGGCCGAGTGCTTTCACCGCCCACATCGAGAATGTCCGCCCCCTCGTCAACCAGGGCGATCCCATGCTCGATGGCCTGCTGCGAAGCGAAGAACGCGCCGCCGTCACTGAAGCTGTCGGGCGTAACGTTCAGAATTCCCATGACGAGCGGCCGCCGACCGAACGCCAGCGTCCGCGTGCGGAGCTGCCACTTGGTGGCGCGGCGGTCGAGGTTGCCGGGAGACGGAACGTGCTGGAACGAAGGCTCACGCATGCTCGAAAGGTGAACGCAATATGGATTGGCTTGACGGATGCCGTGATGGTCTGCTCAATCGTGAACTCGCCGCTCGTCGGGGAGTCCGTAAAACTTGCAGATTTGCTCCCAGGCCTCGTGTGGCGTTTCCGCATAGGTCATCAGCGACAGGTGCTCGTCGCGGATGGTCCCCTCGTCGGCCAGGAACTGAAAATCGATCAGCTCGTCCCAAAACGCTTTGCCATAGAGAATCACAGGGATCGGCTGCATTCGCCCCACCTGCCGCAGTGTGAGGACCTCGAAGAGTTCGTCGAGCGTGCCAAAGCCGCCGGGAAAGACAACGAGCCCCCGAGCCCGCATCAGAAAGTGCATCTTGCGAATCGCAAAGTAGCGAAACTGAAAGCAGAGGTCGGGCGTAATGTATGGATTGGGGAACTGCTCTTCGGGGAGCGTAATGTTGAGGCCGATCGATTTGCCACCCACGTCGTGGGCTCCGCGATTAGCTGCTTCCATGATGCCCGGACCGCCGCCGGTCACCACCGCAAAATCACACCGTCCGCCAATCTGACATGACGACGACACGATTCTCGAGAACTCGCGGGCCGCGTCGTAAAAGTGCGACTTGGCCAGGATCCGCTCGGCCCGCGCCACCGCCCGCTGGTTGACCGTCGAAGTGGGGTCTTGGGCCAGCGTTTGCCGGGCGGCTGCCACCCGCTCCTCGGCCACTGAACGCTCGACGATCGATGTCCCGCCAAATACCACCAGCGTCGAGGCGATCCCCTGCTCCTCCAGAATCATCTCGGGCTTCAGCAACTCCAACTGAAATCGGACCGGCCGGAGTTCCGGTCGTTTGAGAAATGCCGAGTCGTCCTCGGCCAGCAAATAGTGAGGATGCGGCGGCTCCGTGGGCAGATTGGTGAGGGTCATGTCGTGGGGGGATCTATCGTGGAGAGTTCGGACTGGCTGACTGCGGGAGAGGCCAGTGGCTGAGGATCGATCGGACGATTGTCTGCCGCATGCGGGCCCGGGTCGTCCCGTCGAGAGGTGAGCACTGCGGCCCAGCCGCTGGCCAAGGCCAGGATGCCGAACAACACGGCGCACCCTAATACAGGATAGTCCGCGAGCCAGTGTAGCGCCGCCCGTAAGGGAGTCGCCTGGCCCGTGAGTACCCAGGCGGCGAGCGGCAGGGCCACAGCCGCCAGCGGGACCTGACGTTTGACCCCCGCGAGCCACCCGAAGGTCCGCGCGCCGGCAACCAGGAGCAAAACGAGCGGGGCCAGCACGAGGGTTGGCTGCCACCCCAGAATGCTTCCCACGGCGCACCACGTGGCGACCGGCGCGAAATCGGGCCAGCGCCGCGCGGGAGCAACGAGCTTCTCAAGGCTCCCCACGACCGCTCCAATCGCGAGCCCGGCTGCGAGGCCGGCCGCACCGTCGACGATTCCCGCCTGCCAGGTGACGAGCGAAAGTCCCGGCCAGGCCGGCAGCGGGCGAATCTCGGGCCAGACGAGCGGACCCGCGAGCCCCAGCAACGTGGCGGGAAAAAACAGTTTCACTGGGACTGCAAACCCATCCCCTTGGATGAGTGCGGCTGCGAGCAGCGTGACGAGCAGAACGACATGTGCGGCGTAGGCGGTCCAGAACGGGAATGGCTGGAAAGGCGAGATCGATGGGTACGACAGTCTCACTCCCAGCCGCAGGCCATCGGTCGCAATGATTCCCTCGAAAATCGCGACCAGCACGAACAGGAGGGCGCAACACAGTTCCACGTAGTAATAGCGGGGTGAGATGCGGGCCCGGCAATCGCGGCAGCGTCCTCCCAAGAGGAGCCACCCCAGAAGCGGCAGGTTATCGCGGGCCCGAATCGCATGACCGCAGTTCGGGCAGTGCGAACCAGGATGCGCCAGGTCCATACCCTGCGGCAGTCGATAGACGACCACATTCAGAAAACTCCCCACGCAGGCGCCGAGCGCAAAGAGCCACGCTCCGAGCAGCCCCTGTCCGATCCATTCCAGGGCCCACAACGGAAGCCCCAGACTGGACGTTTCACCGGCGGCAACGAGGAGCAGTGAGAGAAAGGCCAACGAAATCCACCGGCAGAATTGGAGATTTTCGAGTCGCTCGGCTGTGCGGCCGAATCGCCCATTCTGCCATGCGGATCGAATCTGGGGAATGTGAACCGCGAGACTACAACCAGCGCGCGAGCGGTCCCCCCCGGGCCGCGAGGGCGTCGATTCGCCGCGTCACTTCCGCATCCTCGACGAGCGGCGGCGCGTGATGCGGCTTGATCCGCGCATCGATCACCAGCGGCCCGGTGCAACCCCAGTGCTTCCGCTCGGTAAAGCTGCCTACCCCGTAGATGTCGGCAGCCGGATTGGCCCGCGTAAATGTGACCCAGAGGAAGTTGTTCAAGTTACGGGCGGCGAACTCGCTGTCGTCGACCACGACGACGAGCGGAAAGGCGGTCGGGTCGAGGGTCGAAGGACGAGCGTCGCAGGTCGAGAGGATGCGGTCGAGCCCCTGCGCTTGGTGACGCTCGACGTTCGACGTTGGACCTTCGACGACCACGACTCCCGGCAACGCGACCCGGGGTTTGGCGAGTCCCTCCGGCAAAGAGTAGTTTGCGGGTAGCTCGGTTCCCAGCGTGCGAATCGGCGGACCCACTGCGGCAATGACGACCTTGGAGCCGATGTTGAGCCCCTCGCCCGAGTAGTCAAGCGTATCGATCGTCGTGTTCGTATGAAAATGGAGATCGCGCCGCCAATCGACGCGGGCCAGCATGTGCTGCAGAAAGGGTCCAATGTCGTGCGTGTGGAGAGACTCGTCGTCGTACCGATTGGCGATCCACAGGAATTTGGCGAGCGAGAGTTGCCCTTGCCCGAGAATCGCACACGCCTGGGTCAGCAACTCCTGTGGCCGCGGACTGGCGAGAAACGGCATGTACCGCTCGCTGCCAATCGCCAGCAGCAAGGGATGGACGCCCGCCGCGTCGACCGCGTGCACTTCTTTCACGCCGTGCAGCACGGTCGGAATGATGTCGCCCGTGAGCTCATGAATCAATTGGCCGAAAGTCGTGTCTTCCTGCGGGGGACGGCCGACGACCGTAAACGGCCACACTGCATCACGGCGATGCCAGACTTTCTCAACCTTCAGGACCGGAAACTCGTGCGCCAGGCTGTAATAGCCCAAGTGGTCGCCAAACGGTCCCTCCCGCTTGGTCGCGGCCGCCGGATCGACAAATCCCGAGATGCAAAAATCGGCCTCGGCATAAATGGGCAAGCCGCCCGGTCGCCGCACCATGGGTATCCGGTGGCCGGCCAGGGCCCCCGCGAAACCGAGCTCGCTCATTCCCTCGGGCAGCGGCATCACGGCGGCCAGCGTCATCGCGGGATGCCCGCCGACGAACACATTCACCCGCAGCGGCTGTCCCGCGGCTAACGCCTTGCGGTGGTGGACACCGATGCCGCGATGGATCTGGTAATGCAGCCCCATTTCGCCCTGGGGGTGATAGTCGTTCCCGGCGATCTGGACGCGGTACATGCCGAGATTCGAGTGGGCAAGCCCCGGCTGCGACACGTCTTCCGTAAAGCACTGCGGCAACGTGACAAAGGGGCCGCCGTCGCGCGGCCAACTTACCAGCTGCGGCAGATCGGCAATCGGGCAGGAACTTTCCATTACCGGACCCGACCGGACCCACCGCGGCTGCATCCGCCAGGCGGTGAGCGGCGCACCCAGATACGCCAGCGGCCGCTGGAGTCCCCGCGTCGGGTCGATCTTCAGCTCAATCGCCTGCCGGACGCTCGCGTACGTGTCGCGAAACAGGTAGCGGGCCCGCTCCAGCGTGCCGAACAAGTTGGATACCAGCGGAAACCGGCATCCCTTGACGTTCGCAAAGAACACGGCCGGCCCGCCGCGGGCATACACCCGCCGCTGAATCTCGGCTGCTTCCAGCCGCGCATCGATTTCGTCATCAAGCCGGACCAGATGCCCGGCACGAGCCAAATCGTCAATCAAGCGCCGCAGCGAAAACATGAAAACTCAAGGGGTGAGTCGATCCTGCCAGGATCGCCAGAAGTGTCGTTCGAACCATTGGCGAGGGGGGTGCGCATTTCCTGGCACGCACTCTACAGTCCCGCAACGACGGCGGTAGAATAACCGGCTTTCCACGATCCGACCATCAGTCGCCGCCATCCGCCCATGCCTGTCACTACCACGAAATCTTCGCTCGCCGACATTGAAGCCGAGGGCTTGGTCCTCGGCGTTTATGCCGAGTTGCCTTTGCCCGGTCCGGCTGCCGAGTTTGACCGTTTGAGCGGCGGCACGCTGACTTCGCTCTTCGAAGCGAAGGAAATCTCCGGCAAGAAGGGGGATGTCACCACGCTCCTGGCTCCGCAAGGGGTGAAAACGCGGACGGTCGTCGTCGTCGGCCTCGGCCCGCAAAACTCGCTGGATCGCGGGACAGCGTATCGGGCCAGTGCCGCCGCGGCCAAGTCACTTTCGAGCAAAGAACGGGGCAAAGTGGTGTTCGCGCTGGCTGATCAGTGGTCGGCCGAGCTGGTCGAAGCGGCCGTTTGTGGCAGCGTCGTGGGCTGCGTCGGACAAGACATCTATCGGGCCAAGAAGAGCCGCTTTCCTCTGGCAAACATCGTCTGGGCCGGTGTCGATGATGCTGCGGCCGAGCGCGGCGCCATCCTGGGCGAGGGAGTCAACCTCACGCGGCGGCTCGTGAATGAGCCTCCGAGCGACATGTATCCCGAGTCGTTTGCCGCCGCCGCCCGAAAAGTGGCCGCAGCAACGGGCCTCGCCATCGAGGTCTGGGACGCAGCACGTCTCGAATCCGAGCGGTGTGGCGCGCTCCTGGCCGTCGCCCGCGGTTCCGTCAAGCCGCCGCGACTCGTCATCTTGCGCTATCAGGGAGCCGCGGCTGACAAACCGCTGCTTGCCCTGGTCGGCAAAGGGGTGACGTTCGATAGCGGCGGCCTGTCAATCAAGCCGACGGACGGCATGAAAACGATGAAGTGCGACATGGCCGGAGCGGCCACGGTTCTCGGCGCCATGCAGGCGATCGCGCAGCTCAAGCTGCCGGTGAATGTGATCGGCCTGTGTGGGCTGGTCGAGAATATGATCAGCGGGGACTCGTACAAACTGGGCGACGTCCTGCGGGCGCGCAACGGCAAGACGATCGAAGTCCTCAACACGGATGCCGAGGGACGCCTCGTCCTGGCCGACGTGCTCGATGTGTGCGTCCAAGAGAACCCAGCCCGCATTGTCGATCTGGCGACGCTCACGGGAGCGTGCGTCGTGGCCCTCGGGAACGATGTCGCGGGACTCATGACTAACGACGAAGCCTGGTGCGGCGCGGTCAAGTCGGCCGCTGATACCTGCGGCGAACCGATGTGGCAGCTTCCCATGTTCCCCGAGTTTGGTGAGCAAATCCGCAGCGAAGTGGCCGACATCAAGAATGTCGGCGATGGCCGCTGGGGGGGAGCGATCACCGCGGCCAAGTTCCTGGAGGAGTTCGTCGCCGGCAAACCGTGGGTTCATATCGACATTGCGGGTCCCTCGTTCCTCGAAGGGGCCAAGCCCTGGCTCGATGCCGGCGGCAGCGGGTTCGGCGTCCGGACGCTCGTCGAACTTGCAGCACGGGGCGTCTGAAGGTGAAGGCACGGGGCCACCACGATTGATCTTGTCCCTGCGCGGGGGGATTGCCGTAGAATGAGGGCAGTCGATCGACGCGCGCCAGCGATCACGCAAGGCGATCGTTCGCGCAGCCCCTTCCCGTAGGACGAACTCCGCATGTGGCGATTCTTTGCGCTCGTGGCACTCTATGCATTGGCGGTTCTTGGTGCACTGCCCCTCGCGGCTGCCGACGTGATTCCGCACGCTGGAAGCGTCGCATTTACCCCCACGGCGGCTGAGGTTTCGACGCCGGAACGGTTTCGCATGGCGGAGCACACGTTTCCCTGGCAGGCGACCCCGCTCGGCGCCGATTCGGACACGGTTGAAGTGTGGGACGTGACGTTCCCCTCGCCGATCGTCACACCGCACGAGAACAACAACACCGTGCATGCCGAGTACTACCGGTCCAAACGCCCCGGCAAGCGGCCGGCGGTAATCGTTCTGCACATTCTCGGCGGCGATTTTCCCCTCTCGCGGCTGTTCTGCAATCGACTCGCGCAGCAGGGAGTGACCGCGCTGTTTGTGAAAATGCCCTACTACGGCCCGCGGCGGCAGCCTGGAGTCGCCGCGCGGATGATCAGTCCGAGTGCCGAAGAGACCGTCGCGGGTATGACCCAGGCGGTTCTCGACATCCGCCGGGCGACCGCTTGGCTGGCCGCGCAGGACGAGGTCGACGACGAGCAACTCGGGATCTTCGGAATCAGTCTCGGCGGCATTACCGGAGCGCTCGCGTCGACGGCGGAGCCCCGACTGCAGAACATCTGCCTGCTTCTGGCCGGCGGCGACATTGGCCGCGTCGCGCTCGATTCGCCGGAGATCAAGAAAGTGCGGGGGAAGCTGCCCGAGCTGGAAGGGAATCCCGAGCGGTTCCTGGAACAACTCGCCCTGATCGATCCGGTCACCTATGCTGCCCAGGCCCGCGGCCGCAGAATCCTCTTGCTCAACGCCAGCCACGACGAAGTGATTCCGCGGGCCTGCACCGAGTCGCTCTGGAAAGGGCTCGCCGAACCGGAAATCGTGTGGTATGCCGGCGGTCACTATTCGGTCGTGCGGCATTTGTTTGGAGCACTTGAGCGGGTTGCGCATTTCTTCGCGGCCGTCGACGGAGCCAGTCAGCCGCGGGAGCTCGTGCGGGCTGAGAACGCCCCTGCGATCGATGGCAAACTCGATGAACCGCTGTGGCGCGATGCATTGCTAGTGCCCGCCGATCGCCGGCTGGGAAAAGCCGGCGTCGTGCAGAACGATCCGCCGGTCGTCGCGCGGTTTGCCTGGGACAATTCGCACCTGTACATCGGCTACGAGTCGGCGTCGGCAGACTCAACGACATCGTCGCGGGGAACTTTCGCTCCATCGCCGGTGCAGTTCCTCATCTCGACAGGAAGCGGCAGGCAAATGCTGGAGATCGCTCACCAACGCGATGGTACGTTCACGGCGGCGGAATGCCGCGTGCTGCGGCGTGGGCCCCACGCCGACACCGAGTTGCCGCGCGATCTGGAGCGCTCGGCGGCGCGGCCGCTTGCCGGAGCGACAAATGCGGTTCAGCCCCTCGCAAAGGGCCACACGGCTGAAATCAAGATTCCTTGGGAGAGCCTGATGCCGGGCGAGGATTTTGACTTGTCGATGCTGGAAATGCGCCTGCTTGTGGCGACCACCCGCGCCTCCTCCGGGGCCGCTGCCGCCCGCGAGACATACACGAGCGCCGAGCTCCCCAAGCAGCCGATCCAGTATTCCGTCCGGTGGTGGCCCCGTTACCGGCTGGCAGAAGAGCAGTGAACGTTGTAGCGTGAAGGGTCGGGAGGACTGCAGATGCGCGATTTCCCAACCAGTCGCCGAGAGTTCCTGGCTGCCGGTCTGGCCCTTGGTTCGTGCGGCCTCGCTCCTCTGCCTGAAACCGCTCATGCTCAGGATCGGCCGGCCGACTTGCCCCCGGCCGATGTCGATTGTCCGCGTTGCCTGGGAATGGGACTCATCCCCCTCAAAAATCCCACGCCGTACGTGTTTATCTCCGGGCAAGGACCGTTTAAGCCCGAAGACGCGGTCGCCGGGGAACTTTGTCCGGAGTGCTTGTCGACGGCCGACAAGAACCTGCTCGTCGAGTGGGCGAAGTCGGACCACGCCACGATTGAGGAGAACCACCGCCAGTGGCAAGGCCGGCTCTCGGGCCGTTTGCTCTTGTTGCAAACCCGCCACGCCACGATTCATGCCCAATTGCGGCCAGCCGATGCCCGCAAGGCGGGACAGGCGGTCGAAGCGCTCACCCTTCATCTGCAAAAGGTCACCGACTCGCTCCGGCTCACTCCCACCCGCCCCGTCAATTACCTGCAGACGCTCCTCTGGAATCGCGCCGCCTACGACCAGTTTCGCAAGGCGATGGAAAAGCTCTATCCCACGGAGCAACTCGGCGAGAATTGGCTGCCCGCGCGGGACGCCAACTCGTACGACCACTTTCTCATCGCCCACTGCTACCTCACCCCGCTCACCTTGCGCGAGCTGCCGCCGGAATATCATTCGCTCAAGTTCGCCGCGACTCGGCAGATTCAGGTGGCGACCGAATGGCAGGCGCCGCTCTGGCTGATGGAGGGCTTTGGGGCCTATACGCAGGACGCAATTCTGAAGGATGTGCGCGTCTCGACGGTTTATGTGAACGATCGCGGACCGGGCAAGCCATTCACGCTGCAGGATGCCCGCAAGCAGCATGTCGCTGGTCAGACTCGCCCCTGGGAAGAAATCCTCCCGCGCGAACTTCGCGAATTTGAGAAGGCCGACTACACCCAGGTGCTGGGAATGGTCGCGTTCCTCATGAGCCGCGAGCCCCGGCAAATTCTCGAGCTCGTCCGCCTGATTCGCGAAGGATCGCCGGCTGAAAATGCTCTGTCCGAAGCGTACGGCCAGTCAGTCGCCGAATTGGACGAAGCGTGCGGCAAGTGGCTCAGCGGGTAGAGCCGGGGCACGTGTCCCCAGTCGGCGTCACTTCAATCCAGCCACAAAACGCTGCAACCGAGCGTCGAGCATCGCCAGATCGGTGCCGAAGACAGTCGTGAAATCGGCCATTCGCTCGGGCCCGCTTCGCCGGCCGAATGCTGGGATTGCGGCCGTCTTCGCCAGGTACTGGGCATACTTGCGGGGCTCGGTCTCGCTCAGAAAGAACGAAAGCGCCCAGGCCTCGGGATACGCCAAACTGCTACTGGCCTGAAAGTAGCGATCCGACGTGATGAGTTGCGACAAGGCGTCGCTCGGTCGTTTCCCGTCCGCGAGATTGGAACGATAGCGAGCCAGTAGAGCGCGATTGAGCCGATCGGACTGCGTCGGGTAGAGCCGCGATTGCCAGACTCCCCGGGCCTCGAACATCGTGCCGACCCCTTCGACGACCCACCGGGACTGGGCGCCATACCGCGAGTGTACGCCGGTATTGAACGCCGACTGGTGCGCCGCCTCGTGGACGATCGTCTCGGCATTGATCGCCCAATCGCGGCTCCCGCCCGAGGCGTCGAACATCAGGATGCGATTCGTCTGCGGCGAGTAGTAGCCGAGCAGTCCCGCAGCCGGCGGAACTCCCTCCGCCGCAGCCTTCCGCAGGAAGTCGCTCTGCCGCGGATAGACGACGGCGATAAGCGGAAACTGCGGCTCGCTCAGCTTCCAGCCGCGGGCGGCGAAGTAGTGCACGAACGAGCGATACAGCTCTTCGAACCGCATTGCCCACTGGTCCTTTTGCCCGGCCGGATGGACGACGAGGTAGTGCCCCACGCCCGAGACGTCGTAACCCTGCCCAAATTCGCGCAGCAATTGGCCGCGGATTTCCGCCTGCGAATAGCTGCGGAATTCACCTGCGAGCACTCCATAGTCGGTAGCCTGGTCGGGGGCAAACTCAAACACTTGCCCGTCTCGCGCGAGCAGCGACACCTTGGCCGAACTCCAGGCCAGCGGCGTCCCCTCGACTCGCCGCTCGCCCAGACGCAAAGAAATTAGCGGCTCGCCCGCCGCCCCGACATTGGTCACGAGCAGCGCCAGCAGCAGGGCGGTGAAGACTTGCTCGCGGCTCGTAGACTTCGATTCGATCGACATTCTGGCGGCAAGTTTTGGCGAATACGACAGGGCAACGGACGAGACGACCTAAACAAGCGTAGTTCCATCCGGCCTGGAAAATGGAGGCGACGAGCAGTCGGCAAAGGCCGGGAACTACCTCGCCGCCGGCGCACTCCCCCCAACCGGAACCAGCCGCACGCTGCGAACGATGATTTCGCCGCCAGCAGGCAGCGTGGCTGGCTGCAGCACGAACGGATGCCGCCCACTCTTCGGGAGTGCCAACGTGTACGTATCGGTCAGGAACGAGTCGAGGCCGCCGGTATCGCGTAGCGTGCATCGACGCTCCTGCTCTCCGACGGCTACTAGCAGGCTGCTCTCCTCGATTCCGGCGGTGGTCGCATAGACGAGTTCCAGCTGGAAAAATCCGGGCTCCACGAGCGCGATCTGCCAGCTGCTGCGGGCGCCCTCGGCCGACCAGTTTTGTAGTGCCGGCCCAGCGTCGGTCTCTATCAATTCGACGCCCCCCGACAGTGCGGCGGTCGTCAAAGCGAGGTGGATCTCGCCACTCGCCTCCTGAAGCTGGACGATCACGGGGGGATCCGAAACCGGCGCGGAAGGCGTTTCGGCCGGATCGACGGGAATCTCGGGCTGGTTGACCTCCACGGGTGACGACTCACGGTTGAGGTTCGTGCTGATGGCCCAACACGTCACCCCCGCCAGCGCCACAAGCGCCGCAAACACGAGGCCCATCACCGGCCGCCACCAAGGGCCTGGTTCAACAAGTTCGCCGACCGGTACGAGTTCCTCGGCCTCGCCGGTATCAATCTGAATTGCCGGCAGCTGGGGGGCGAGCGGCGGGGGAAGTACGGGGGGCGCGACTGGAGGCGCGACCGGCGGGGGAACGGGTGCAGCCAGCACGGCGGATGTTGCGGAAAGCCGTTGATCGGTCTTTCGCAGTGCCGCATCGTACGCCGCCTTTGCCTCGGGCGAAGTCAGGCAAACTTTGGCCGCAGCCAACTCATTGAGCAGCCGCTGGGTGTAGCGCCCCCGCGGGCCCACTTGATAGCGTCGGACTAGCGCCATCTGCGATTCGGCAGCCGCCACAATTCGCCTCGGATCGGGCTCAAACCGCGGAATGCCGAGCAAACGATAGTGGTCGTATGGCCTTTCGCTGGGTGCAATCCCCAGCCACTGGTCGTAGGGATCGAAAGTTTCCGAAGGCGGTTGCATACTCGGCGACAGGCGTCCTGACGGGCGGCAGACATCGACGGCAGCCCACCCTCCAATCATACGCCGCCCCGTTACGTAAGTCCCAGCCAACTAGCCTTCAGCACAGCCATTCCATTCGTCTGTTCCGGGGTGCAGGGGACACCGGATTCCTCGCAGAGAAACCGCCTCTGGACAATGTTCGCCCAGGTGAGGTAGATTACGGAGCTTCACCGAGCCGAAAAATCGTACTGAACACGCGTTTGAAAAAGCTCCCTGAGGAGGGCCAATGGTTAAGTTGATTGTTCGCGACCGCGAGAGCATCCAGGAAGCAGTCCGCCGATTTCGCAAATTGGTCGAACGGAGCGGAATCAAGAAGGAAATGCGCCGCCGCGAATACTACGAGAAGCCCAGCGAGATTCGCCGCCGTGCTCGCCTCCGGGCCGAGCGCCGCAGTCGTCGCCCCCCGGTTCGTCCAGGCCTCTAAGTTGCCGGCGAGCGACTACCGGCCCGCAATGCGGGTAAAAACTGCTAACTAGATTGGGTTGTGCCCCAGCTTGGGGTCCTTATTACATTCCCAGGTCGCGCCCCAACGGATTTCTCTCTCCGCGGCGACTTTGCGGGTGCCCCCGACCGGGCAAATTCTCGACGATCGCACCAAGTCATTGTAAAATAATGACTTGCGGCGTTTCTTGCAGGCCAGAGCTGGGCTCATGCCCCTCCTGAAAGTTGTCTGCCGCGTGTAACAACCACACCTGCCGGCAGCCATACAATGCTGGAACCGAGCGAGGCCGGCTATGCCTGAAGCGTTTGAAGAGTGGGAATTTGAGCGAGATTTCGACACGATCCTGAACGAGACACAGCACCATATCCGGGCCTATATCGCTGGGATGGGGGTTCCGCGGCATGATGTCGACGACATCGCCCAGGACGTCTACGTGGAGCTGTACCGTTTTTTCGATCGGATTCCCGAAGGAGTCCATCCGAAGCAGTGGCTCAAGGGGATCGCTCGCAATCTCTGTCTCAATTACTTCCGCCGCATGAGCCGGCGGAATCGACTGCAGCGGGAGGCCCTCCTGGAGATCTTCCTACGCACCGAGCAGGAGGGGCCGCCCGGGCTTTCCGAAGGACCGATCCGGCGAGCGCTCGATGGCTGTTACGAAAAGTTGGCCCCCGAAAGCCGGCGGATTCTCAACTTACGCTACGAACAGGAACTTCCCAGTCAAACGATCGCCCAGCGGCTGAAAACTTCGCCCGAAGCGGTCCGCGTGGCTCTGTTTCGGATCCGCTCGACGCTGAAGGATTGCATTACGAAGACCGTTAGCCGCGAGTAAAGGCTTTCGCCAGTAACGTGAATTGGCCCGCGGCGCATCCGCTCTTATGTCCCATCTCGACGAATTAACGCACCGATATCTGGAGGATCAACTCGGTCTATCTCCCGAAGACATGGACCAGTTGATCGACGGACTGCGGGCCGATCCGGCACGGGCGATGCGGCTGCGCGACCAGATGGTCGTCGATTGCCTCATTGCCCAGAAACTTTCGCTCGACCGGCAGAACTTCCCCGCCCAGGTCGCCCAGCGAATTGCCGATTTTCAGGAGAGCGAACAGGCAATCGACAGCCAGGTGCTGGAACTACGCGAATTGGCTGCGGCGGAGAT
>JALORD010000346.1 GCA_025459145.1 Pirellulaceae bacterium
GAGGGCGGGGGAACATTCGGGCATAACTGCGACTGGCAGCTTGCGGGGTGCTATGACGCCGACAGCAGACGCCCGCAAAATTGTCTCAGCCATGCAACGTGGGCGGCGCGAAATCATCCTCTCCCTCGGCGGGAACCTGCTCGTCTGGCTCGACCGAATCTGCCCGCCGCTGGCGTCGTGGATCCTGAAGCGGTGGGGATGAGCGCTCTGGAAAGAAAGTGTTTCCGGCGTCACGCATTCGCTAACTGATCCAAGAGAGGGGGCTCACCTTGGCGGAGCGTTGCGGACGGTGGCAGCGGCAGATACGGTTTAGGTGGTCGATGCTGGGAAAAAGCATGGCGAACTGACCGGCACTCTGTCACAACAGATTGCGCAGTACGACGCATTTACATTGACTGATCCCTGTTCGACCAAAAAGGTGCGGTTCGTCAAGGCCGCCCTTCGGCGGTTGAATACCTGCCAGGCGACAATGCGCATGTCTCCAAACGCGCTCATTAGTGTGGTCTTTCGCCGCATCATGAAAAGTTGGTAACACAGCGTCCATCAGCAGGCGGCCTCGAAGTGTTCGCGCGGCTTTGGTTGGGACGTCATTTTCCGACATGAATACGCTGATTCACTAAACCGTCACAATTGCCACCTTCGTTCCACCGTCATAAATTCCATTTGACGCGCCACCGCCGCGCGGTTCAATCGCGTCAAATGTGAGATTTCGTCCAAACTTCCGCGGTTTATGGCTCGGAACGAGTAGAGCGATGCTCCCCATTTTCTCTCCTCCGGCAGGTTGAAACGTCGTTTACTCGCCCCCTAAACCCACCTTCGCTTCACCGTGCCCGCGTTGGGATCAGCCGGTGGGCCTTCGGATTCGGGGGCGTAGTCGAGGGCGTCGTCCGCCGCTTTGGCCCCGGCTGCCAGTTGAATTGCCTCGCCCGAGAGGTTCGCGGGGGGCGGCGGGGCGATTGGGTCGAGGCCCGAGATGTACTTGCGCCAGCTATCGAGTTCCTCGGAGCTGAGCGAGTTCTCGCGCGACATCTCGTGCTTCAGCGCCTTGTCGGTCCCTTCGACTTTGACCGTGACGGTCAATCGCCCGTTTTCCTCGTAGCGAAAGCGGACCTCGATCGGCGTCTGGGCGGGCAACTCCGCGGGGAGGTCGCGGACCGAGCACTTTCCCAGCTGCGAGCAATCGTCGGGCGAGGCGCTTTCCCCTTCGACGATCTGGACCAGAATCGACTTCTGGCCGACGCGCTGCGTCTTGAAGACCCGCCGGGCGACGACCGGCAACGGCGTGTTTCGCGGAATCAGCACGGCGGTCCGCGGCCGCCGGGTGCGGGCGTCCATCGCGACGACCCCCAGGCTGTGCGAGTTCACATTGCGAACGTGAAAGCTCGGGCTCACGCCGTCGTAATGTGCAAGCAGAATCCCCGCGTGCAGCGCCGCCCCGTGGGCCACCGCTTCGTCGGGCGAAATCGAGCAATCGGGCTCCTTGCCCGACAGGTCGCGGAGCATCTCGACGACCGCCGGCATCCGGCTCGAACCGCCGCAGAGGAGCACCCGGTCGATATCGGGCCACTCGAGGCCGGCCGCCTGCAGCGTCTGCCGCGTCGTGAAGCTCGTCCGGTCGAGCAGGTCCTTCGTCATGTCGTGGAACTGGCTCCGGCTCACTTCGACCCGCAGCGCCTGGCCGCGGAAGTCGCAGGCGATCTGGGCCTTGGCCCGCGCCGAGAGCGTCCGCTTGGCGTCTTCGCAGTCGCGCCACAGCCGGCCGTGGCTGTTCGGCTCTTCCCGCGGGTCGAGGCCGAACTTGCGGATAAACTCCTCGGCGACGAAGTCGACCAGCCGCTGGTCCCAGTCCTTGCCGCCGAGCATCACGTCGCCGTCGGTCGCCAGGGCGTTAAAGTTTCGCCCTCCGATCTCCATCACCGTGACGTCGAACGTTCCGCCGCCAAGATCGTACACCAGGATTTTCTTGCGCTGATCGTCCGGCCGGTCGGGGTTCATGTACCCCTGCTGAAACCCGAAGGCGACCGCCGCGGCGGTCGGCTCGTTGATGATGTCCATCACCTCCAGGCCCGCGATGTAGCCCGCGTCCATCGTCGCCTTGCGGCGGACTTCGTCGAAGTACGCCGGCACGGTGACCACGGCCTTGCTGAACGCGCCGATCTGCCGCGTCGCGTCGACCCGCAGCTTGTTGAGGATCCAGGCCTGCAGCGATTCGGGCGGATAGCGGCGGCCGCCAATCTGCCGGTGGTAAAACTGGTTTCCCAGATCGCGCTTCGCGCACTCGGCCACGTTGTCGGCATCGGTGGCCGCGGCTTTGGCGGCCTCCTTCCCGACGACGACGTTGCCATCCTCAAACAGGAGCACGCTCGGCGTGATCTTGTCCCCTTCGGCATTGTTCAGCGTTTGCGGCCGGCCCAGTTCGTCGAGCCGAGCGATCACCGAGTAGGTGGTTCCCAGGTCGATCCCGACGGCGGGATGTTTGCTCTTCTTGTTCGGGGCAGTCATGCCAATTGCGCCTGACGAATTCGAGTGCGGCCGTTTTCGAGTACAGCAATGATCAGATGCGGCATTTTCGACGGCCGCGATGTGCGGGCGAGTGCTCGCGTGGGCAGTGTTCCGGCTGCCTGCGACCACTCTACCAGCGGCGGGAAATCGTCACAACGATGAAGCCGAGGAGGCGGGTTGGCGAGGCGGGCGGTAAACTAACTCTACCTCCAACCTGAGACTGTGGCCTTTTTTTGGGCAGGCATTTCGATGACCCGTACTTGGCCAGGATTCGCGTGGTTCTTGCTGGTGGCGGGGCAACTCGCGGCGGCTCCGTTTGCGACGACCATCGCCGCCGATCCGCCGACGAAGGAAGCGGCGCTCGCTGCGATGCGCCAGGCAACCGACTTCTTTCGGCAAAAGGTCTCAGCCGACGGCGCCTACCTCTGGCGGTACAGTGACGATCTCTCGCTCCGTGAAGGCGAAAACGCGGCGACCGCCACGATGGGCTGGGTGCAGCCGCCGGGAACACCCGCTGTTGGCCAGGCGCTGCTCACGGCCTATGAGCGCACGGGTGAGCGATTCCTGCTCGAAGCGGCCGAGGAAGCGGCTCAGGCCCTCGTCGCGGGCCAACTGGCCAGCGGCGGCTGGGACTATCGGCTGGAAACCGATCCCGACAAGCGGCGGACGAACTTCCGCTTTCGCTCCGACGAGGGCTCGCGCGGCAAGCAAAACACGACCACGCTCGACGACAACACGACACAGTCGGCGATCCGGTTTCTGATGCATATCGACCAGGTGCTGGGACACAAGAACGCGAAGGTCCACGAGGCGGTGCGATTCGCGCTCGACAGCCTTGTTCGGGCCCAGTATCCGAGCGGCGCCTGGCCGCAGCGCTATAGCGAGCCGCCCGATCCGGCGAAGTTTCCCGCCTTAGCGGCCAGCTTTCCCGAGTCCTGGCCCCGCCAGTGGCCGAACGAAAAGTATGCCAGCTACTACACGCTCAACGACAACACGCTGGCCGACTGTATCGACGTGATGTTCGAGGCGGCGGAGATCTATGGCGACGAGCGCTACGCCGCAGCCGCTCGCCGCGGCGGCGACTTTCTGATCCGGGCCCAACTGCCCGATCCGCAGCCCGCCTGGGCCCAGCAATACAATGCCGCGATGCAGCCCGCCTGGGCCCGCAAGTTCGAACCGCCGGGCGTGACGGGCGGTGAATCGCAGGGAGCGATCCGCATCCTGATGGAGGTCTATCGGCAAACCGGCGACCGGAAGTATCTCGCGCCGATTCCCAAAGCGCTCGACTACCTCGAAAAGTCGCAGCTTCCCGGTGGTAAGCTCGCCCGGTTCTACGAGCTACAGACCAATCGCCCGCTCTACTTCACGCGGCAGTACGAACTGGTCTACACGGCCGACGACCTGCCGACGCACTACGGGTTCATCGTCAGTTCGAATGTCGAGCGGCTCCGCACGCAGTACGAACGGCTCGCCGCCCTCGAACCGGCCCGGCTGAAGACACCGCAGCGAGCGGCCCGTTACGAGAAGTCGGCCGACTTGGCCAAAGAAGCTCAGCAGGCGATCGATTCGCTCGATCCCCGCGGCGCGTGGACCGAAGCAGGCAAGCTGAAAGCGGCCGATCCCGAGGGCCGCGTGAGCCGTGTCATCACCACATCGCGCTTCATCGACAACCTCGACACACTCAGCCGCTGGGTCGCCGCCCATCGCTGAGGCCACGAGTGAGTGCGCGGAACGATCGAGCCTCCCCCATTCTCCGCGCACTCCGCGTCTCCGCGTGATCCTTTCTCCGCCATCGACCAAGCGCACGCGGAGCCGCGGGGAACGCGGAGGGGTGAGAGGCTTCAAGAATCGCTCGCCAAGTGCCTTGCCAGCCGTTCGACGAGATCGACCGTTTCGACAGCCTGTTCGCACGACAGATTGCCCGAGCGATCGGTCGGCAGGTGATAGTTCCGCGGCAGATCGATCCGCTCATCGATCCGCGAAAGGCACACCGCGTCGTAGCCGGCCAGGAGCAGCGGCGCGGCATCGGTCGCGCCGGCTGGCGCGTGATACGCTCGCAAGGCTTCGCGCCCCGTTTCGCGGGCGACTGCCTGAATCTGTTCGACCAGTTCGCTCGGCGGCTCGATCGGCCAGATTTCTCCTTCGACCATGTACCGCAGATCGCCGCCCGAAATCGTATCGAGGACGAGAAACGTCGTGCTCGCGGCCGGCCATTCGTCTCGCATCTCGCGAGCCAGCGCCTCGGCCCCGCCGCGTCCCGATTCTTCGCATCCCGTAACGACGAGCACCACCTCGCAGTCGTCCGGCAAGCCGCTCTGCAAACGCTCCGCCAGCAGCACGAGCGCCGCACAGCCGCTCAGGTTGTCGTTGGCCCCGGGCACGATGCGGTTCGTCAGCACGATCTGCAGCATGAGCACCAGCGGCACGAGCGACGCCAGCGTCAGCCCGCCGTACCAGATCGGGAACCACCACCAGTCGGTTGTCGCCCGAATCACCGCCAGGACGCTCAGCACGACGAGGCTCGCGAGCCAGCCAAACATGTGCCGCCGCAGGATCGCGGGCCTTTGCGGCGCGAACCGCTGAATCCAGTACAGAAACGCCGGCTCAAACATCCAGCCCGTCGGGGCGGCGTCGGCATGCGCCGTGAACACCACGCGGCGGCGAACGGGCGCTGCCGCCGGGAGCGTCGCGATCAGATTCTGCGATCGAGCGCGTGGCACCAGCCGGCGGAGCAGATACGCCCGATAGTGACAGTCGAGCAGGTACGAGATTCCCGCGAAGAGCTGCAGCAGCGCTCCAACCAGCGGCTGCCAGATAAAGACCACCGACCCCGCCACCGCCACCGCATTGTGCCACGCCAGGACGGCATACAGGCTGCGGCTCGCCCGAAACGGCTGCCAGGCAATCGACAGTCCGCGGCGCTCGAACTCTTCGGCCAAGAGCTCCTGGGCCCGTCGCTCGTTGACGCTCCCTGAGGCCCGCCGCGGAAACCGCCGCTCGAGCGTTCGCACCAAACGCCGGATCACGTCGACTTCGGTGGGCGTAGTCGCGGAATGGGAACGAATCATGGGGAGCGGTTACTCAAGATGCGGGTCCAGTTGTCGCGTGCGGCTCCGCCCCAGCCGAGCGCCGCTGAGCGTCTCGCGGCCCCTTTTCACTCTAGTTCTGGCAACGCAGGGGTGCCATGGAGACCGGTCGTAAAATGCGGATCCTTCACGCGGTACAGCCGCATCCGCCCCGCGAAACGTGCGTTCACCTTGCTTCCAGCGGCTTCCTCCCTACGATTGCCAGCCCGCCGGTTCACGCGAACCGGCCTGCTGTTCAACTGTAGGAGCTGAGAATGTCCCAATTGTTCCAGCAAGCTTTCCCAACGAGTGGCACTTCGTCCACCTCGGTTCGCGAGCGGTCGGCGGGGCGGGGCTGGTGGTTGTTGAGGCGACAGCCGTCACGCCCGAAGGCCGCATCAGCCCGGCCGACAGCGGTATCTATCTCGACGATCATGTCGAGCCCTTCGCCCGCCTCGCGCGCTTTATGAAAGCGCATGGCGCGGTGCCGGGCATCCAACTCGCCCATGCGGGCCGCAAGGCGAGCGCGAGCAAACCCTGGGAAGGGGACCGCCATCTGTCGGCGGCCGAAGGGGGCTGGGAAACGCTCGCCCCCTCGGCGGTGGCCTTTGGCGACAAGCTCGACAAAGTGCCGCACGAAATGTCCACCCACGACATCGCCCGGATTCAGCAGGCGTTTGTCGATGCGGCGAAGCGGTCGCTCGCCGCGGGCTTCGAGTGGCTCGAGCTGCACTTTGCCCACGGCTACCTGGCCCACGAATTCTATTCGCCGCTGGC
>JALORD010000040.1 GCA_025459145.1 Pirellulaceae bacterium
CGCGGCGTCCGGTGTGAACCGCGTCGAGCCAATCCTGGATCAGGCGGAAATTGCGCTCGCCGCCATAGCCGGGGAGTTTGTCGGCTGGGGCGGCGAATACTTCCTCCATGGCGTGCCACTGCGGCTGCGGACCGTGAATCTCGAGGACGCCGCCGGTTCCCTGCCGATTAGCGTCGAAATGGACCCACCGCTCGCTGCCGCGGACCGTCCAGCGGCTTTCGCCTGCCCACCGCGGGAGCCAGTAGCCGCCGGTGAATGTCGCGATTCCGCCCCCCTCGAACTCGAGGATCGCGACGCCGCCATCTTCGACCGCCACTGGGATGGCCCCAAACACTCCCGTGCGAGCGGTCACCGCAATCACCGGCCGCTGGACGACATACAGCATCGCATCGAGAAAATGGCACGCCAGCCAGCTGAAGAATCCCGCGCCGCTCACTTCGGGATCGAACAGATAGTGGTCCGGCCCGCGGCGGGCGATGTCGCTCGTCGCGAACGTCATCTCCAGGCTGATCAGCTGGCCGAACGCTCCTTGCTGCATCATCCGCCGCAGCCGGCCGATGCAGTCGTCGTAGCGCCACATGTAGCCGGTCTGAAACGCGACGCCGCTCGACTCCACCGCTTCGACAATCGGCCGGGCTTCAGCCGCCGACGCGGCCACCGGCTTCTCGGCCAGAACGTGCTTGCCGGCCCGAGCCAGCTGGACGATCGCGTCGGGACCTTCGCGATTCGGGAGCGCGACCAGCGTGGCATCAAATGGGACCCCAGCCAGCAGTGCCTCGACCGATTCGTAACGAGGCAAGTCGGCAAACCGCTCTTCCAGACTCGCCACCGCGCCGCCAAATGCTGGAACGAGCGCAACGACATCGATCTGTCCCGCGAAGTTCGCCAGCATCTGCCGCCAGTGGGCGCCGTGCGGATGGTCGATGCCGACGAGGGCGAGGCGAAGGGGCGAAGGCATGGGGGCGGAAGTCGGAGGTTGGAAGTCGGAGGTCGGAAGGCCGCGGACAGAGCGTCGGACCTCCGACCTCTGATCTCTGACCTTCGACCCTCCGCCCCGCTCTGCCGCGAGGCCGATTGGCTGCTATGATAACGAAAATACGATCCCGCGGCTCCTTTCGACGCCACTTTCTCCGCGGCCCCGGGCCGCTATCTAGCGCCATGCCAACTGCACACGAACACTACAAAGCCCACGAACAACTCAAGCGCGAGGGGAAGATCGACGAAGCGGTCGCCCAGCTCGAAGAGTGCCTTAAGGCGGACGAGAAGTACGTCCTCGCGCACCTGGCGATCGCCGTGCTTTATGGCAAGCAAGGCAAGCACGCCGAGGCGGTCGGGCACGCCGAGACAGCCGTGCAGCTGGAGCCGACCGACACGTTCAACTGGACCGCCCTGAGCACCACCTACCAGCGGGCTTTCGAAGGAACTCAGGACCGGCAATACATCTACCGGGCCGAGGACGCCAAAGCCCGCGCGGCCCAAATGCAGTGGCAAAAGTAGGGCGGATTCGTCGCAGCGTCGACCGCTGGAAAGGTATACTTGCAGCCTAGAGAGGTAGAACCACGGATCTACTGGCGCGAGGTTGCCCGCCATGCCATTTGCCCGATTCCCCGGTCGCAGCTACTGGCGTTTGATCGTCGCTGCGATTGTTATGGCTAGTGCGTCGACGATCGTTCGCGCTCAGGAAGACGTCGCCGAGACCGAGGGGGTCGCCGCGCCGGCGGATGTGCCCCCCATTCGCGAGGTCCCAATCACCGCGGCCGACCGCGACCACTGGGCCTTTCGCTCGATCGAGCGGCCCGCAGTGCCCGGGGTCATAAATGCCGCTTGGCCGCTCAGTCCGATCGACGTCTTTATCCTGGCTCGCCTGGAGAAAGAAGGCTTTGCCGGCAGCCCGCAGGCCGATCGCGGCCGACTTCTCCGCCGGGCGACATTCGACCTGCACGGCCTGCCGCCGACTCCCGCGGAACTTGCCGGCTTTGCCGCCGACGAGCGGCCCGATGCGTACGAACGACAGGTCGACCGACTGCTGGCCAGTCCCGCTTACGGCGAGCGGTGGGCGCAGCACTGGCTGGATCTGGCTCGCTATGCCGAGACTGATGGTTTCGAGCACGACAAGGTCCGCAGCGGAGCCTGGAAGTATCGCGACTGGGTTATCGCGGCTCTCAACGCCGATCTGCCGTACGACGAATTCGTCCGGCAGCAGCTGGCGGGGGAGCCGTCCGTGGCGACGATGTTCTGCCTGGTGGGTCCCGATATGCCCGATCTGAACGATCAGGTGGAGCGGCGGCACATCGTCCTCAACGAGCTGACGGCAATGGTCGGCTCGGTGCTGCTCGGCCTGCAGATGGGCTGTGCCCAGTGCCACGATCATAAGTACGATCCCGTCAGTCAGGCCGATTTTTATCGGCTGCGGGGCGTCTTTGAGTCGGCCGTGCCTCCGCTCAAGCGCGATGTGCACTACCTGTCGCTAACCGAGCAGAAGTCCCCGCCGCCGATCCGCTTTTGGGTGCGCGGCGATCATCGGCGGCCGGGAGCCGAGCTTTCGCCGGGCTTTCCGCGGATTGCCAGCCCGAGCGATGCGGCTCCTCCAGCTAACTCGCGATCCGACTTTGCCCGCTGGCTCCTCGCAGAGCAAAATCCACTCACGCGCCGCGTGATCGTCAACCGGCTGTGGCTGCAGCACTTTGGCCGGGGCATCTTCGATACGCCGAGCGACGTCGGGCTGATCAATGCCGGGCCAACGCATCCGGAACTCCTCGACTGGCTGGCTACGGAACTGAGCCGTGGCGACTGGAGCCTGAAGCGGATGGATCGCCGGATCATGCAGTCGGCGACGTATCGGCAAGCGGGCGACATCGGCCCCTCGGATGCGCAGTCCAACAAGGAACCACCCCCGTACGCCCATTTCCCCCGCCGTCGGCTCGATGGCGAGTCGATCCGCGATGCAATGCTGGCGGCCAGCGGCCTTGTCGTGCGCGACCACGGCGGGCCGAGCGTGATGCCGCCGCTGCCGCCGGAACTGGTCGGCACGCTCCTCAAAGGGCAGTGGATCGAGAGCCCCGACGAGGCGGACCACTACCGCCGCAGCATCTACCTCTTTGCCCGCCGCAATCTGCGGTATCCGATCTTTGAGGCGTTCGACCGGCCCGACGCCAACGCGAGCTGCCCCTTGCGCAACCGCTCGACGACAGCCCCGCAGTCGCTGCTCCTGTTCAATAGCGAGTTCTCGCTCCTGGCGGCGCAGCATCTGGCGGGCGAGGTTCTCCGCGATTCCGGCTCCGCGGATCCGGCGCGCTGGATCGAGCAGCTCTACGTGCGGACCCTTTCGCGGGAACCCACCGAGCGTGAGCTGCGGGCACTCACCAATTTCCTCCAGTCGCAAGCCAAGCAGCTCGCGACGGAAGAACGCGATGCGAGCGAGCTGGCGCTGCCGATTGGCGGCTTCGAGCTGGCCGATCCATACGCGGCTGCTGCGCTCGTCGACGCGTGCCTGGCACTTTTCAACGCGAACGAGTTTCTGTACATCGACTGATTCGCAGGCGGCAGGTCACTCCGCTGCCGCCGCACTCGCAACCTGCTGTGTCGCCGGCGCCCCTTGCGACGGTCCTGCCTCCTCGAGCGCCTTCAGCAACTGCGATTCCACAATCGTATCGCGCAAGACGATCACCTCCCCCGGCTTCCCTGCAGGATAAATCGCCAGCAGCGGGATTGTTCTGCTGTTCAGCTCCTGCAGCTTCGCCTTGATCGTCTCGTTATGGTCCGACCAGTCGGCAAGCATCGGCACGATCGCATTCCGCTCGACCACTTCTTTGACATTCGGCGTATTGATCGCGAACAGAAAATTAGTTTGGCAGGTTGGGCACCAATCGGCCGTGAAATCGACCATTACGGTCTTGCCTTCCGATTGCAGTTTCGCAATTTCCGCCGGCGCAAAGGGCTCCCATTCGTAAAGATGCTTGACCGGCCCCAGGTACGTAAACGATAGCCAGCCCACGAGCGCCGCCGCCGCCACTCCCCAGCCCCACGCCTGCAATTGCTTGCTCAGGTCTTCGTAAATCGGTACACGGCCGACAATCCAGCACGCGAGCCACACCCCCATCATCAGGGCTAGTGTCGGAATGAACCAATCGGTGTTGATCGTCGAGAACAGATACACCACCGTTCCGAGCAGGACGAAGCCCATCAGTTGCTTGACGGTTTCCATCCACTCGCCTGGCTTCGGCAGCCACCGCACCAGTGATGGAAACGCGCCGATCAGGAGATACGGCGAGGCCATCCCCAGACCAACGCTGCCAAACAGGATGTAGGTAACAATCGGCGGCTGAGCAAGCGTATAGCCAAACACCGGCCCCAGGAATGGGCCGCTGCAGGGCGTTGCCAGAAGTGTCGTAAAGATCCCTTTGAAGAACGCCCCGGAGATCCCTTCTTTCTGCTGCAGCTTGCTCGAACTCTTGGTCTGGGCAAATCCCGGAATCGGCACTTCCCAGACGCCGAGGAAGCTCAGCGCGAAGGCAAACACGACCACCACCATCGCCACCTTGAACCAGGTGTAGGTGAATTGCTGCCCCCAGCTCAGGTTTAAAAAGGCGGCCGCCGTCGCCAGGATCAGAAAGACCAGGATCAGTCCCGCCGCGAACCATGCGTTGAGCAGGAAGATTCGCCCGCGGCTCTCGCCCCCCTGCTGGACAAACGAAAACACCTTGAGGCCAATTACCGGCAGCACGCAAGGCATCAGGTTGAGGATCAAGCCGCCCAGGAGGCCAAAGCCAATCACCGGCCCGAGCGCCCCCCAGTTCACTTCACCGGTCGGTGCGGGATTCGCCGCGGCCAACTTGGCCACATCGTTGTAAGTGCGGATCTCACTGTTTGCCGCCGGCGCACCATCGCGCGAGCCGCGCGCCGGCTTGATGAATTCGAGCGGAATCTCCCCCGCCTGTTCCTTCGACCCCACCGGCACGCTGGCGCGAAACTGCACCATCTGCGGCGGAAGGCAGCCTCCCTGATTCTTGCATGTCTGATAGCCGAGGTATCCGCTCAGGACGTGCTCTCCCTCGGCCGCATCGCCAGGAACCGTGAAGGCCATCGTCCAGGTAACGGGCTCTTCATGGACCTTGGAAGCCGGAATGCCGTCGTGGGCCGGCTCGATCTTCGGCTCGGCTGACGCCGCGACCGGCGACCGCGTCCAGCCGACAGGGAGCGGCGCAAGGGCGATAAGCGTTGGCTTGGCCACTTCATTCGGATCGATCGGCGAATAGGCGTAAATGTGCCAGCCGGGCGTCGGCTCGGCGGTGATCGACAGCGTCACCTTACCCCCCGGCGCGACCACCGCCGGTTCCAGATGACCGCGCAGCACGACCTGGGCCTCGAACGCCGGATCCGGCCGAAACTCGCCCAAGGCCTCGGGCGCTTTCGAGTAGCCGGCGAATTTGGCGACAATGTCCGACGCGACTGGAATGCACTGCCCCTCGCGGCAAGCTTGGCCCTCAAACTTCGTCGTAATCTGCAGGTCTTCGGGCTTCACACCCTCAGCCAGTTCGATCGGCGCCGACCAGATCACCTCGTCTTCGTGCTCTTCAGAAGGAACCGGGAAGACATCGGGCGGCAGTACGTGGGGCTCGCGGTCGGCTTGGAATTGCCCCAGCACTTTGAATTGCTCACTATCCTTCACCTTCAGGACCGAACGCATCGGCCCCCCCTCTGGCTGTGTAATCGAATACACATGCCAGGTCGGCTCCATCACCGCGTTAATGCTCAGCGTCCCCCGCCGCGAACCTTCCTGCACCTGAAACGACGATAGGAACGTCACTGGTTCGGCGGAAGCTCCCGGCGGCCCCCCCAGGCCGGGGATGCCCAGCTCGGACAAGTTCAGCCGGATCGGCGGTTCGGCGGGCGACTCGCCAGCCGGAGCGGACTCGGCCGCGGGCTCCTGGGCGATAGCGCCGCTGACGAGCAGGATCAAACTACACAGGCCGGCATAAAGTCCTTGGTCAAAGCGGTTTGCGACCATGAGTATTTTCGTCCCAGACAGATGCGGAGGGAGTGCTTGGCAGGCACCTATTTTAAGGGGACCGGCGACCTAGGGTCAATTTCGGTCCTGGCCGACGCGGGACCTGATGCGGCAAACGGCGGGCTTTCTCTGCCTTGGATTGCGGCCGGACACTTCGCGTTACAGGATTTCGGCCATCCAGGCGCTACGTCCGCACTTCGCCCGGCACACGCTCGTCCCGAATCTGCAAATGCCGCTCGATCTGCTGCTCGATGAACAGCGCATGGTCGAGCTCCTCGAGGTGCGTGACCAGATCGAGCTTGTCTCCCTTATGCGTCTTGAGCGCCACGTTGTACGTGTAGCTGCAGCGGCCATGTTTGCCGCGATGCTCTTTCTCGGTGCAGTAGAGCTGGTTCACTTCGCTCGAAAAGAGCCGGTGATTGCCGTACCAGGGGAAGGGCCCATGCCGCACAGTCAGTTCGCCGCCGGCCACGCGAATGGTCGTCGTGTTGAAAAAGCCGCAGAGGACGAAATACGTGAGCCCGACGCCGACGGCGACATGCAGGATCGGAAACACGAGCATGACCCAGGCCATGCCCCCCATTTCTCCACTCAATATTCCCCCGATGCCGATCGAGTACCACAGCACCAGGAAGCCATCCCAAAAAATGCAGAAAAACAGCAGGAACCATAGCGCATGTGAATACCACCGGCGATGAATCGCCAGTTCCGAACCCCAGTTTTCGACGCGAAACGCCTTCGGCATCGGCACTTCGGCCTTGTCGCGCCAGTCGCGCATCTCGCCGCCGACTTCGTCCGCAAAATTGAAGACGGCGTGGCACGCCCCACACTTGGCGATCGCCAGGCTGATGTTCACATCCTCGGCCGGGATCGGCTTACCGCACGATTTGCAGTTGAGTTGCATGGGCCCCCAAAGAGCTGAGACGCAGGACGCTGGAAATTCAGGAAACGTCGTTGTCGTTCTATTCGAGAATCGGCCCTCTTCCTTGGGCACTGTACATTTCTGATGTTTGGGATACGAGCCAATTCGCCCAAGGACGCGGACCGTTCGCCCCCAGCCGCGGCTCCGCGAAACCCGCGGCTTCGGCAGAATCGCTACGAGCGAGCCTGCCCGCATATCCGTCCCCAGGTCCTTCACGAGCTTAACAGCAACGTAGATTTGCTGCGCGCGGCGCGGCGGAAACTTGTCGCATGGCCAGCGCAAGACATTGGAGTTGCAGTTAGCCATGCTCGTCATCATCGGGTTCATCATCGTCATCGGCTGCGTGCTCGGCGGCTTCACCATGGCCGGCGGGCACGTGGGAGCGCTGATTCACTTGTCGGAGATTGTGACGATCGGCGGGGCCTCGTTGGGGGCGCTGATCGTCATGTCGCCGAAAAAGGTGCTGATCGATCTCGCGAAAGGGGTCCTGCAATCGATCAAGGGTTCGCCGTTCAGCCGGCGGGCGTATGAAGAGCTGTTTTCGGCCATGTACGAACTGGCCCGGCTGGCCCGCCGCGACGGCATGCTGGCCCTCGAAGCACACCTCAGCGATCCGCACCATAGCTCAATCTTCAGCAAGTATCCGACGCTGGCTCGCAATCACCATGCGGTGCAGTTCATTTGCGGCGGACTGGGCCCCTTGATGGATGGCTCGGTCACCGCCGAGCAACTGCCGGCGCTCTTGAACGTCGAACTGCGGACGCTCGAGGAAGAACACCACGGCCCGGTGGGCGTCCTCTCGAAAACGGCCGACGCCTTGCCGGGCTTCGGCATCGTCGCGGCGGTGCTCGGGATCGTCGTGACGATGGGTGCGATCGACGGCCCGGTCGAGGAGATCGGCCACAAAGTCGGCGCCGCCCTCGTGGGAACGTTCCTCGGCATTTTGCTCTCTTACGGTTTCTTTGCGCCGCTTGTCGTGAAAATGGAATTCATCGGCCAGGCTGAAGCCACCTACTTCCGCACGCTCGCGGCAATCATCCAGGGTTTTGCCGATCAGACGCCGCCGAAGCTGACGATCGAAATGGCGCGGCGCGGCCTGCCGACCGATATTCGCCCCACGCAGCAAGAGACCGAAGCCATGCTTAAAGCGCTCGATACCGCGGCCTAGCCAGAGACACCGCGGCTTAGCAACTAAAAGAGGTACCACATGGCCGGCAAAGGGGGAGGCGCCTGGAAAGTCGCCTACGCGGACTTCGTGACCGCGATGATGGCGTTCTTCATGGTGATGTGGCTCACCAGCCAGAACGACTCCGTCAAAGAGGCGGTGGCCCACACGTTTCAAGATCCGTTCGCCGTGTACGTTCCTCAGGACGGAGCCAACTCGAACAAGCCCAAGCCGGGACCGACGACCAATGTGCCGGTCCCCAAGCAAGTCGACGACAAAGACAAGAAAGCCCGCCGTACGCGCCGGCCGACGCTCCTGGTCACCGGCGACGGGACGCAGACCCGGATCGGCGTGATTGTGCCGTTTGCCCCGCACTCGGCCGAGCTCGACGAGGCCGCCCGCGTGGCGCTCGAGCGGCTCTTGCCGACAATCCAGGGAAAGCCGCAAAAGGTCGAAATCCGCGGCCATGCCTCGCGTCGACCGCTCGCCGCCGATTCCCCCTACGCCGATCCGTGGGCCCTGGCTTACGCTCGTTGCCAGAGCGCGCGGGCGTTTCTCGAAGAGCACGGCATCGCTCCCGAGCGGATTCGATTGAGCCAAGGGGGCGTCTATGAACCGCTCGATTCGGCCCAGTCGCTCGACGACCAGGAGCGAGTCGAAGTGAATCTGCTCAACGAAATGACGGCGAGTCACCCGGGCGCCATCGGCGAGGAGCAGCTATCCAGCCCCGTTGCTGTGTCGACCGCTTCTCCCGCGGCTGAGCGCTAGCTGCGCGAGCCGATCTCACTCGCGCCCCGCGTTTTCAAACCCTGCCAGGTTGCCGGTCAGGCGCCGCTTCGCCGACGGCCTGCGATTTAGTTTGGGCCGCCTGTTCCAGGCGAATCCGCTGCTGGCGATGCTTTTCGTGCGTTTCCAGGTTGAACGCCGCATGATCCTCCAGGCCCGGGACGCCGCGGTACTGCGCCTGGCAGCGATAGCAGTGCAGCACGTTTCCCACCACGAGATACAGCACTACGTCGATCAGTGCGGTCGCAAACAGCACCGCATATGTCCAGATTGGCATCCGGTAAAACCAAAAAACCGAGCTGATCGCAAACCCCACGACGACAATTGCCACGCCCAGCTGCTGCGAGAAGTCCTTCCGGATGTACAGCTCGGTGCTGGGACAGACGAGGCACTGCGTAAGCTTTTCCGCGGTCACGGCCCCGCCGGGCACCGGCCACTTGGACTGACACTGCGGACAGGCCAGCTCCACGGTCTGGGCATCAAACTCGACGCGGCCAATCTGGTCGCAGTGCGGGCAGCGGAAGGTGACGTTCATCCTTCCATTGTAGGCTCGTGGGGCCCGCTGGCCGAGGTGGCGGTTTGCTACATGCTCACAGCGGAAACCTCGCCTCCGCCGATAGCAGTTGGCTTGTCAGCTCACCAATAAAGGCCACGATCACGGCCGCGTACAGAATGCCGGTGGCGCTTTGCGTATTGGGAATCTTCAGCGTCAGCCAGGTGAGCCACGCCAGGACCAGTACGCTCACAATTCCCGCCAGCCAGCGGAGGCCGACGAAAACGAGCCACGTTTGCGCTGCGCCGCCGGGGCGGGCCGCGACCGTCGGCCACTCAAGCCACGTTCCAACGCCACTGACGGCCGCCCGGATCAAGACGGCGATCGCCAACAACACGATCAGCCGCTGCAGCGGGGCGAGCTTCATCGTCGGCGTGTTCAGGTACCAGTGTCCGAGCAGCATGGCCGTCGTGACGAAGCCCAGGACCAGACTTCCCGTCACCCGATCGGCCAGTTGCCAGCCCAATGGACGCGTGGATACGACAGCCTGTCCGTCCCATAGCCAGACACCCATCAGCGGCAGGATGCAACCGGCCAGAGCAAGCGCTGCCAGCAGCCAGATCGCCATCTTGCCGGCAAGATTTCGCTCGTACATCCAGATCACAGCGCCGACGTAGGCAATGACCGCCGCGGCGATCGCCAAAGCGAATTGCCAGCGCGTCGCCGGCCCCCCTTGCAGCCGCGAAAAGAGCGCGAGCGCCGCCAGCGTCTGCAGCCCCATCAGCACCCACAAGTGGACCCGGTAAAAACCGCTGGTCACTTGTCGCGACGGAGTCACCCCCATCGCCACGGCCACGCCGAGCGTCAAGCGAAACAGAAACTCGACAAGAATGTGGCCGAACAAAGGGGAGAGAGGTGGGGCTAGGGCTGAGGAGCGGCTAGTGCTAGTAGTAAGTGTTGGAGAAGCACCCAACTGACAACTGACAAGTAACCAACCGTCCTACCGCCGGTCGCCGTAGATCAGTTGCATCACCTCAGCCCGCGTCGAGAGGTTCGAGCGGAACAGGCCTTTCATGGCCGAAGTGACCATCGAGCTGCCCGGTTTTTTCACGCCGCGGATCGTCATGCAGCTATGCGAAGCTTCGACCACCACGGCGACTCCCTTGGCGTCGAGCTCGGCCACCAGCAAGTTGGCGATCTCCTCGGTCATCCGCTCCTGCACCTGTGGCCGGCGCGAGATCACCTCGACGACGCGGGCAATCTTCGAGAGGCCGATCACTTTGCCTTTCGGAATGTATGCGACGTGAGCCCGGCCGATGAACGGCAACAGATGGTGTTCGCACATCGAGCAGAAACTGATGTCCCGCACCAGGACTACCTCGTCGTAATCCTCGCGAAAGAATTTCCGGGTGTGCTCGCGGGGATCCTGCCGGAGTCCGGCGAACATCTCGGCGTACATCCGGCCCACGCGGGCCGGCGTCTCTTGCAATCCTTCGCGATCAGGGTCCTCGCCGACGGCGATCAAAATTTCACGGACTGCCCGCTCGATGCGCGGCAGGTCGACCGCCGCGGCTGTTCCCGGCATGCAAGTCCCTTCGTCACCGCAACAATCAGGGGCCGCGGCAATACTTTCGGGGGCGCGTTCACGCCCGATAAATTTGTCACCCATGTCCCCGCATCCTAGGAACGGCCTCGGGGGAGGTCAAGGACGCGGGCACCAGTACCACCACGCTTACTCAAGCTTAATCGGCTCGAGCTCCGTCTGCCCGGCCTTGATCTCAACCTTGATCTGGCTCGAATCGCGATTGGCGTATTTCCCCTTGAGCCGATCTTCCATCTCGGGCAAGCCCTGCATAATTGCACCGGGCTTGGCCTCGCCCCCTTCGGGGACCATGCACACGACCGTCACGATGTAGTTTCCCGGAGCCGCTCCGTCGACTTGACCGGTACTAAGACTGAACGAACCGTCTTCCTTGGTCAGGCCGGTAACCGGCTGTGTCTCCAGGCTTTTGGAGTTTTCGAGATGAAAAGAAACCAGCGCTCCCGCGAGCGGCTGATTCTGGTAGAGCACCTTTCCATTGACGGGATCCAGGCCGCCCCCGCCGGAGCAACCCCAAGCGCCGCTACTCGCGAGTGCCGCGATTAGAACCCAGAAACGTCCCGACAAAACACCACTACGAGATCGCGCAAGCATTTCGTTCCAAGGAGCAAAGGAGGAGTTTGGACGGGCAGGGGCGAGCATTGGTCCGCGACTAATGCTCGCTCTGACAGGGCAGCACGATACCCGACTGGCAGCGAGGCGACTACGGCTCGTTGATCACCTCGGCACCGGCACGAGATGCCAGGCCGCCCAGCACGCCGGTCGCAATCGATTCGGAAAGGAGTGAGACGGAGGCATCGCACCGCAGAATGTTCACCCCGCCGGGATGAAACGAGAAGAGCTGGTACGCGGCGGTGCTGCCGCCGTTGGTGCAGTTCACGGCACAACAGCCGCCGTGCATCGACAGTCCGAGATTGTCAAAACCGCGGATCTGAATCGCATTGTTGACGTCGGAGTAGCCGCCGTTGAGCGACCAGCCCGCGGTGCCGGGAGTATTGGGCGAGACTGGCTTGCGACCACGCGAATAGACTTGGTGCCGACCAGCCGATTCAGCCATCAGAAGGGTGTTGCTCGTGCCGTCGATAATGTCGGCGAATTTCGCCTTGCCGATCAGGAGCGTTCCCGGAGGCTGCATCCGCCCTTCGACTCCCAGCGCGCCGCCGTTGCCCGAGCCGGAGGGACTGAGAGGAGCGCAGGCCGCTTGGAAGTTGTCATGATATCCCTTTACGGCGGCGTAATCCGCCGGGCCAATTACAAACGGTCCGGCGTTGGGAAGTCCAGCGCCGATGAAGTACGGCGACAAATCCAGCGTCCTCGTGGGGGTCGACGGACAGACATAACTCTTCACGGTGACCCCCGCGGCAATATTCGTTCCCCAGTTCGGCGGCCAATTGGCCGGATCAATAGCGGAAAAGTCGGTCCGCACCGCACTAGCAATATTTCCCTGTTCCATGAACGGTAAAATCATCGCCAGCGGCGGATGACCTTGCCGCTGATCACCGAGCGGATTGGCGGGATTCGGATTGGCCGTGAAGTCGAAATCGAACGGCGGCATGTAGCCGTAGGTATTCTCAAAGTTATGCAGCGCCAGCCCAATCTGCTTCAGGTTGTTACTGCACTGCGAGCGGCGGGCTGCTTCGCGGGCTGCCTGGACTGCCGGCAGGAGCAAGGCTACCAAGACGCCAATGATCGCGATCACGACGAGCAGTTCGACGAGCGTGAAACCGCGGCGCGCGCGTGCAAAATGCGTGGAAAGAGACATTTGCCACCGCCTGTTCCAGAATAGATGGACGAAAGAATAGCCCGAGCTTAGCCTTTCCTAGTGTGGCGTCTTGTGAAGGATTCGTCAATGTTTTGTGAACCCAAATCATCGACAAACGCCCGACGATGCCCCCTAAATGAGACGATTGCGGTGTTTTGACAACCACTACGGGCCTGACGGCTGCTCGGTTAACCCGGCGGCCAAGCAAGCGACCGCCCCCCTAACAGGTGCAGATGCAAGTGATCGACGCTTTGCCCCCCATCGGGGCCGCAGTTCGCGACCACGCGATAGCCGCCAGTCAATCCGAGCTGCTCGGCGACCCGCCCGGCAACGAGGAGCAGGTGTCCCGCCAGATTCTGGTCCGCGGCAGTCAAATGAGCGACCGACTCGATCTCCTGCTTGGGAATGATCAAGACATGCGTCGGCGCCTGCGGGCTGATGTCGTGAAATGCGAGGCACAACTCGTCCTCGTACACGATGTTGGCGGGGATTTCCTGGTCGATAATCCGCTTGAAGATCGTCTTTTCGCTCATTGTCGATTCGCCGCTTGGAAGTGAGGTTGTCCCTGTTCGCTTCGACCCTGTTCTCCGCCCCCGTCGACTATCTTCTGTCCGCATAGCCTACCCAAGTCCAGTGTCGATCGCTCGTCGGCTGGACCGAATCGACTGCAAAGCCGAGCGATCCGACTAGCGCGCGAATCTCTTCGAGCGACAGGGCCGCGTGGAGCGAATCCGCAAACATCTGCCGCTGGTAATCGTCGCAGTCGGCGGCATACGTCGCCACCAGGTGGTCAAGTTCGGGCCGGCTCTCCGGTCGCAACAAATCGCGGAAGAAGAGAAGCCCGCCCGGCTGAACGACGCGCACTGCCTCGCGGAGTACAGCGAGCGGCTCGGGGATGTGATGGATGATGCTGTTCGACATGACGACGTCGAACCGGGTTTCGTGAAACGGCAGCTTTTTCGCATCCACGTGTCGGAGTTCGATCCGCTGGGCACAATCCTCGATTGCCAGGTTGTACTGGGCCTGATCGAGCATGCTGGCCGCCGCATCGCACGCCATCACTCGGCACCTAGCAAACCGCTGGCACAGGAGAATCGGAATTTGAGCCGTGCCCGTACCCAGGTCGAGCACGTCCAGCAGCCGCGATTCGGCTTCGCCGCCGTCCGCTTCTGCGAACTTTGAACCTGGAACCTTGAACTTGGAACTATTCAAGCCCGCCAGCAAGTCATCGACAAACCGCTCATTCACCGCCCGATGGTCCATCGAATCGTAAGCGACCGCCTCGGCGGGCGAATCCATCAGTTCGTTTTCCAGAATTCGTTCGAGCGGCATGCAGGCCTTCCTCTCATTGCTGCAGTTAGTTCAGGCAGCGTGCGCCCCGTCGGCCGCATCGTCAATCGGGCCGATCCCCTGAGCCCGGAGCCACACTCCCCAAACGAGCAGCACCGCAGCCGCTCCCAGGTAGCCCGCGGCAAACGGCCACACCAGCCGAGCCGTTGTTTCGTCGAGTTGCCAGGGGACGAACATCGGACTTCCAGGATGCGGCGAATGCATGATGCCGAACAGCGTCAACCCAGCCGCGATCACAAGCAGAATCGCCGCCCGCCAGAGACGGCGATCGATCATCGCAGTAAGAATCGAGGCCCAAAGCAGGCTGGTCACGATAAACCCCGCCGCGAGCATCTGCACGACGGTGATGTCGGCCACCGTCTTTTCGTTCTTCAACGCGGCAAGTGAAATCCCATTCTCGAACATGACGGGGTCGCTCATCACTCCGCCGATCAGGATGACTGCCAGTTGGGCCAAGGCCGGGACGCAGGCAAACACGACGGCCGGATAGTGTCGCACGGGAGTTGCATGAAAGCTCTGCGCGGCGATTTCCAGGCCGATAAAGATCAAGATGGGGTACACCGTCACCTTGGGAATGATGACGTACAGGAAGCTGAAATAGCCCAGCACGCCGGCGCTGCCGATGAAGAGCGCCGTGGCCAGCACATACGCCGAGCGGCCTCCCATCGCCTTGTACGCTGGATGGCCGATGTAGGGAGTCGTTTGAATCACACCGCCGCAGAGTGCCGCCACCAGCGTGGCGACCGCCTCGGTGGCGATGACCTCGCGCGTGTCGAATTCGTCGCCGGCGGCCGCGGCGCTTTCCGTACAGTCGATCCCGCCCACGACGGTCGCTAGCGCAAAGGGAATTACAATCGGCAGGTAGTGCAGCGAGTCGGGCAGTACCTTGATCCACTCGAATGTAAACACCGAGAGCCATTCGGTAGGAAACAGCCCTTCGCGCGGGTCGATCGGCAGCGCTTCGTGCGGCATCGCCAGCGCTTGCGGCAAAATCCCCGAACTTTCCGCCCCCTTCAGCACGTAATACATGAGCCCGCCTACCAGCAATGCCCCCACCGCCCCGGGAAGCTTAAGCGGCAAGGGAATTCGGGCGACGAGTGCTGTCAGGACGATTGCCAGCGAAATCAGGCCGACGATCGGCGAATGCAGGATGTCGAGCAGCGGCAGGAAGCTGATGAGCACCATCGCCACAGCCGCCAACGACCCCAAGAGCCCCGCCCGCGGAAAGAACCGCCGAATCCACCCCGATCCGGCAGCGCAGAACAGTTTGAAAATGCCGCTCAGGAAGATCGAGCAGATCCCGATATGCCAGGCATAGATGGCTGCTTCGTCGGGAGTGAACCCGTTTGCCTTCGCGCCAACGAATGCCGGCCCGAGTACGAAAAAGATCATGCCGAAGGTGCTCGGTGTGTCGAGCCCCAGCGGCATCGCGGTAATGTTACCGCGCCCGGTCTGGCGAATCAGTCTGAGTGCTATCCAAAAGAACAGCAGATCCCCCACCAGCACCCCTAGGGCTGTACCAGGGATCATGTAGCGAAGTGCAACACCTGTAGGAAATGCAAAGGCCGTGACGAGCAGGCTCACCATCAGGAGCATGTTCGCGACGTTATCTAACATCAAGCCAAAGAAGGCGTTAACGTCTCCTGGGCTGGCCCAGGCCGGAAGTCTGGCGCGGATGGTTCGATCTTGCGGCACGCTACTTGCCTCTAGGGAGCCTGAGTCTAGAACGCTCCCATCGGGCTGTCAAATCGGCGGCTGGGGCGGCTTGTCGGCAGGTTGCGGGGGGACTTTTCTCCTTTCTTCCCGTAAAATTGCGACCCTGGCGAAAGTGCCCAGCACGTCGTCCGCCAGCATCGCAGTCCTGCCGCAGCCCGACTGGGAGGGTCAGAATCGCGTGAACCTTTCCCACTGCGGTCCGTAGAAATGACAACGACCTTGAATACGTCGTCTGGCAAGCTGACACACCGTTCGGGCGATGCCTCGCTGACCGATGAGCAGTTGCTACTGGGTTATCGCGAAACGGGCGATCGCGACCTGTTCACCCAATTGGTGCACCGGTACGAGCGCGAGTTGTTTAGCTACCTCCGGCGGTATTTGGGTGACGCGGAACTGGCCGAAGACGCTTTTCAGGCTGCGTTCTTGCAAATCCATCTCAAGGTCGACCAATACGAAGCAGGACGGGCCGTGCGCCCTTGGCTGTACACGATTGCCACCAATCAGGCGATCGACGCACAGCGCCGCACCCGACGTCACCGCATGGTCAGCCTCGACCGTGCCGGTCAGTCGGACGGGGAGGAAGTCGGCAAACTGCTCGACCTGCTCGTCAGTCAGGAAGTCAGTCCCACCGCACAACTAGCCGCCGAAGAACGACGAGCCTGGATCAACGGAGCGATCGCCGAACTGGCCGAGCCGCTCCGCGATGTGGTTCAGCTCCTCTACTTTCAAGGTCTCAAGTATCGCGAAGTTGCCGATGCCCTGAACATTCCGGTCGGCACGGTCAAAAGCCGGATGCATGCCGCCGCGGCCAAACTGGTCGAAGCTTGGAACCAATCTCACCCCGAAACGCCATGACACCATCACGCGAGCACTTGCTGGGTTACCTCCTCGGTGCGCTCGACCGCGCGGAGTCGGACCAGATTGAGCGGGAGTTGGACGATTGTCCCGCGCTCCGCGAAGAGTTATCCCGCCTGAAGCATTCCCTGAGCTGTGTCGGTCTGCTCGACGAACCGGAACACTACGACCCGCCGGCCGGGCTCGCCGCGCGGGTTTGTCATTTCGTGGCCGCGCAGAAAGCGGATGACCGGCGCCGCGAGAAGGTCCGACTGTCTCCCGTAGCAATCGAGTATCATCCCCAGCGCCGGTTTACCTGGGTCGATTTGTTCGTTTCTGCGGCCGTGCTGATTGCCGGGTTTGCGGTATTGTTCCCGGCCCTTTCGCACAGCCAGTTTCAAGCCCGCATCGCCGGCTGTCAGAACCATCTCAGGCAGGTTGGGATGGGGCTGCATGATTGGGCCAGTTTGAGACCCGATCGCAGATTTCCGGAAATCCCGTCCGAGGGAAATCTGGCGGTCGCCGGATCTTACGCGCCGACGCTCGTCAGTCAGGGGCTCGTTTCCGATCCAGCCGCTTTCTATTGCGCGGGTGCCCGCCGCGATGGATCGATTCCCCTGAGCAATTCGTGCTCCTCGATCGACGCAATCAATGCCGCGAAGGGTGCACAGTTGGCGGCAATGCAACGCACGATGGGAGGTGACTTCGCCTATCCGCTTGGCTATGTCGAGAACGGCAAAGTTGTGCCGGTCCGCGACGAGCGGCGCAGTAGCTACCCCCTGTTGTCGGACGCCCCTAGCGACGATCAGCCCGGGCGGGTCTCGGCCAATCATGGCGGTCGGGGACAGAACGTCTTCTTCGAGGACGGCCACATCGAGTGGTGCCCGAAGATTGCCGCGCCGCACCTGCTGGACGATCCCTATCACAACTATCATGGCGAAGTCGCCGCCGGCATCGATCGGAACGACAGCGTCCTCGGTGCGAGCCACGATCGCCCCCGGCTGCCAGTGCGGTTGATCAGCGAGTAGCTGAGGCGCGAATGAAGGTGTTGTGACCCGCTGCGGGCGAGGATCAATCGCCCGTTTTCCAGTAGCCGCCGCGGACGTGGTCGTAGATCGCTTCGCGGCCGCGGATCGTATCGTCGATCTTTCCGTCGCGAAAGACTTCCTGCCCCAACACCCACGTTCGCACGGGCCAGCCGGTCAGTGCTGTGCCGTCCCACGGCGACCAGCGGCACTTCGTCTCTTGCTCGGCATGGCGAATCGTGGCAGTTTTGGCCAGATCGACGAGCACCAGGTCTGCGTCGTAGCCGACTTCGATCCGCCCCTTGCCCACCAGATCCCACACCCGGGCCGGCGCGTCGCACATCCAGTGGACCACTTGCGGCAGGGTGCAGCGGCCGCGGTTTACTTCGTTGAGCATAAGTGCGAGTGAATTCTCGACCGCGGGCAACCCCGACGGGGAGCCGCCGTGGCCCGGCGAATAGGGCTGCTGCTTCTCCTCCCAGGTATGCGGCGCGTGGTCAGTGGCAATCACCTGAATTCGCCCATCGAGCAGGGCTTGCCACAAACGGCGATTGTCGTCAGTCGTCTTTAGCGAGGGATTCATCTGCACGAGCGTGCCGAGTCGAGCGTAGTCATCGATGCTAAAGAACAGATGATGCGGGCAAACCTCGGCCGTGATCAGTCCGCGATGATCGGCCACCACGTCGGCCTCGTCGCCAGTCGAAACGTGCAACACGTGGAACCGATGCTGGTGGCGAAACGCGAGGTCCAGCGATCTGCGCGTGGCAATCATCGCCGCGGCATGGTCGCGAATCCGGCTGTGATCGGCTACGTCGTGCGTCCCCGCGAGCCGGGCTGCGTTGGCCCGGACGGTTGCCTCGTCCTCGCAGTGCGCACAAATCGGCAGCGTCGTCTCGGCAAAGATCGCTTCGAGGGCCGCCTGCTCGTCGACCAAGAGATCGCCGGTGCTCGAACCGATGAAGATCTTGATCCCGGGCGTGCGGGTCGCGGCCGTCAGTTCCTCGAGGTTGCCGGGCGTCGCCCCGATGTAGAAGCCGAAATTGACGAGCGATTTCGTCGCCGCCAGGGCCAGCTTTTCGTGCAGCCGCTCGACCGTGGTGGTCGTCGGATTGGTGTTCGGCATCTCCAGATACGTGGTGACGCCCCCTTTGGCACACGCCCGCGAAGCGGTCGTCAGGTCTTCCTTGTGCGTGAGCCCCGGCTCGCGAAAGTGGACCTGGTCGTCGATCACACCGGGGAGCAAATGCAGCCCGCGGGCGGAAATCACTTCGTCGGCAGCCGCGTGCGCCGCGGCATCGACCGCAGCAATTCGCTCGCCATCGACGAGGATGTTCGTTTGTACGAGCCCGGTCGGCAGCGCGACGGTGGCGTCTTGGATCAGAATTTTCATCGCGAACGGTTCTCCTCGCCCAATTCTACCGGAACGTGTTCGGATCGCAGAGGGACCAGCGACAATCGGCCAGCGCGGATCTGCCAAGTCGGCCGAGCACAGCGCGAATTGGCGGGCGGGAAAATTGACAGTCGCGCGCCGAAGTCGCTACGCTGGGCGGCTGCGTCACTAAACTCGGACTTCATTGCGAACGATCCAAGGAACTCCTCGTGGCGAACCGATCCTATTTTTACAGTCTTAGCAATCGGCCCACCTCCTACGCCGACCGCCCGGAAACGATCTCTGGGTTGTCGGAGTGGGCTTATGCGGTACCGTTCTCTTACCGCTTGCTCATGTCCGGTGACCCGCAGCTCTGTGCTTCGCTCATTTCCGATGGATTTGAAGACGAGCCCGACGATAAGAAAAGCAAGTTGTACGCGATCAGCAGTTCATTCGATGAAGGCTATGCGCGATTGAAACGGTTTGCCGAGGTGTTGCGGCCTCTTGTAGCGGAAAGCGCGCCGGCGCTCGCCGGGCAGTTAGACGAAACACTTTCTTTTCTGGAAGCCCACCGAGACCGCTACCTGCTTCTGGAAACGGTCGAGCTCGACACAATGATGGAAGAAGGGGAGGCAGCGCTGCGCGCTTGTGTCGAAGAGGAACGGGAACGTTGCCGACAGGCAGGGGCGGCCATCGACGCGCTCCCGGGCAACGCGACCGAAGCTGCCCGGCTTCTGCAGGCCGCGGCGGGACGAAAACACGAGCCGCCGCTCGATGCCCTTTTGGGGCTACGTCTGGATGACGATTTTGATAATGTTGTCGACGACAAGACGGAATATCCCCTGGGCTTGGAGTGGTACGAAGAGCTGTACTTCTCGCTGTGGAATCGGGCCGAGTATGAGGCCCAGCGCGACGGTGCCTGAGCGTCACCATGATGGCCAGCGACGCGAGTGCGGAACCGCGCAGAATTCTCGATGCGGCAGGGTTCGCGCGTTGCAAGCGGTGGGCAACACGCTCAGAATGGCGAGGCTCGCCCGAACCTGCCGTCGCTGTTTCCCCTCCTGTTTTCCGCCCAAATATCTGCCTGGGAGTTCTGCCGCATGAGCCGCTCGTCGTCGCGTCGTACCTTCCTTACGCAAGTTGCCGCCCTCAGCTTTGCCGCACCGCTCGCCGCAGCCGCCCGGGGAGCGCACGCCGCCGCCAGCAGCAAGCTGCATCTGGCGTGTGTCGGCGTCGGCGGCAAGGGCTACTCCGACATGCTCGAAACGTCGGTCGGCCACGAAGTCGTGGCGATCTGCGACATCGACGAAGAGCGGCTGGCCAAAGCGGCCGAGAAATTCCCCGCGGCCAAACGCTACACCGACTGGCGGAAGCTGCTCGAGCAGGCGGACATCGACGCCGTGACGATTTCGACCCCCGATCACATGCACGGCGCGGTGACGCTCGCGGCGCTGGACCAGAAGAAACACGTTTACACGCAAAAGCCGCTCACCCGGACGGTTCTCGAATCGCGCCGGCTGGCCGAGGCGGCCGCCCGGCAGGGCGTTGTGACCCAGATGGGAATCCAGCACCACAGCTCCGCCCGGCTGAAGCGGGCGGTGGCGATGATTCAAAGCGGCGTGATCGGCAAAGTGCGCGAGGTCCACACCTGGACCGACCGCCCCGGTACTTACTGGAAACAAGGGCTCGAGCGGCCCGCAAAGTCCGACGCCGTGCCAGCGCATGTTCACTGGAATAACTGGCTGGGAATCGCGCCCGAGCGGCCGTATGTCGCGGGGCTGTACCACCCGTTCCACTGGCGCGGCTGGTGGGACTTTGGCACCGGGGCGCTCGGCGACATGGGTTGCCACATTCTCGATCCGGTGGTGAACGCCCTTGAATTAGGCCCGCCAAAAACTGTTGAAGCCGAAGGTCCGCCGCCACACGCCGAGAGCGGTCCACTGTGGTGCATCGTCCGCTGGGACTTTCCTGGCACTCGGCACACGACCGACACGCTCCGCGTCGTCTGGTACGAAGCGGGTAAGCAGCCTCCGCGCGAACTGTTCCAGGCGCCCGCCGATTGGAAAGGCTCGCTCAACGGCGTCCTCTATGTTGGCGAAAAGGGGAATCTGTTTGTGGGCTTCCCGGAAGACGTCGATCTGTTCCCGCGGGCCAAGTTCGCCGACGTGAAGCTTGCCGAAGCGACAGAGGACAACCACTACACTCAGTGGACTGAAGCGATCCTCGGCCGCGGGAAGACCTCGTGCCCGTTCTCGTACTCTGGTCCACTGACAGAGACCGTGCTCCTGGGGAACATCGCCTATCGCAGCGGCAAGCCGATTTCGTGGAACTCGGCCGAGCTGAAAATCGACGGGCTTCCTGAAGCCGATGCTCTCCTGCGGCCGACTTTTCGCGACGGCTGGGAAGTGAGCGGTCTCGCGTAACTGCATGACTGCCACGCTGCCCGAGAAAAAGCCCGATCGCCCGCCGGTCCCGACTAGCGCCGATTCGCCCGAGCGCTGGACGCAGCTGGCCTTGCTGGCATTGATCGAACTGCTCGCGATGGCGCTCTGGTTCTCAGCGTCCGCCGCGGCGGGGAGTCTCAAGACTGCCTGGTCGCTGTCCGGAACCGCGCAAGCCTGGCTCACGATCAGCGTGCAGCTAGGTTTTGTTGCGGGGGCGCTCGCCAGTGCGCTCTTGAATCTTTCTGAGCGAATTGCCGCGCCACGGCTCTTGGCGATTTGTGCATTGCTGGGGGCCCTGGCCAACGGCGCGATTCCGCTTTGCATTTCCGACGACCTGGGTCGCACTAACGGCGGCTTCGTCTTTCTCATCGCCCTGCGGATGATCACCGGCGTGATGCTGGCGGGTGTTTATCCCACGGGGATGAAGCTGCTGGCGACGTGGTTCACGCGGGGTCGGGGCCTCGCCATCGGCGTGATGGTTGGCGCGCTCACGGTCGGCTCGGCGTCGCCGCACCTGCTCACGGCGCTCGTCGGCGGCTCGGCCCGCTGGCAGCCGGTGATGCTCGCCGCCTCGGCCAGTGCCCTTGTTGCGGCTGCGATTGCCTGGGCGTTTGTCCGCACGGGACCGAATCTCCCAGCCGCGACGCGATTCGAGTGGAGCTACTTCGCCCGGATGTGGACTGAGCCGGCGATCCGCCGAGCGAATTTCGGTTATTTGGGGCACATGTTCGAACTGTACGCGATGTGGACCTGGGTGCCGCAGGTCCTGCGCGAGTCGTATCTGGCCGCGGGAAGCACGGCGGCCAGTGCCGCCCTGGCGGGCTTCATCGTCGTCGCCAGCGGCGGTATAGGCTGTGTGATTGCGGGGCTCACGGCCGATCGCAGCGGCCGCGCGCTCACGACGATCGTGAGCCTCGCGATCTCGGGCGGCTGTGCGCTCCTCGCCGGTTGGCTCGTGCCGCACCCAGTCTGGCTGACGCTCGTCTGCCTGGTGTGGGGACTCTCGGTCGTGGCCGACAGTGCCCAGTTCAGCGCCGCCGTGTCGGAATTGTGCGATCCGAAGTTCGTGGGGACGGCGCTAACGGTGCAAACTTGTGTGGGCTTTCTGCTCACGACGCTGACGATCCAGGCGATGCCGCTCGTCCGCCAGTGGCTCAGCACGGCCGAAGGGACCGACACCGCGGCCGGCTGGGGTTGGGCGTTCGCGATCCTGGCGCTCGGACCGGCGTTCGGCATTTACCATATGGCCCGCCTGCGGCAGATGCCCGAAGCACGGAAGATGGCCGGGGGCAATCGCTGAGTCTCCTTACTGCCAGCGACCGACTCCTTCGGTCGGCACAAACCGCGGCCAGCCCTTCAGTTCCAGTTGATCACGAATCGGAGCGAACGGGCGAATTCGCACACCGTCGTACGAGCTCTCGAAAACTCCGTGTCCCGGCGCGGCGAACTTAACGTGGACCAGTCCGACGCCGATCCAGTCAAGGTCAAACTCCGGATGGACTGCGCCGAAGGGGAGCTTCAGCCGCACGCCATTGGTCGTGAAATCGCTGGGCGAGACCGATCGCACCCACCGCTCGACCCGTTCGATCGTATCGCCGCCAGAACGGGGCGCATGGTGAAAGACTCGCCGCTGCGGAGCAAATAGCTCGACTTCCACGGTGCCGCTGGCGGGAGTGAGGTAACCATCCGCCGACAGCGGCCACAGTTCTACCAGCAAGCCGTCGGTTTCGACATCGCGGTCCCAGTTGGCGAGCTGCGCGTCAAACGTAATTGATGTGACCAGTGGCGGCGGCAGCGAATGCTCGGGATCTGGGGTAGCGTCCCCGGCCGGAAAGGGTTCCGCTGGCGAATCCAGAGCACTCGACGAGCTCACCACCGTGTCGGAGCGCAAGGCGAGCGACGCGGCGCGAATCTGATCCGCGGCGATCGGCTCGCTGCCGACTGACGCACTGGTCACTTGTTCCCAGGAAATCGGCCGCCTCAACACGATTCCCGGGCGTTCGAATCGCAGGACGAGGGTGCTATCGCTCGTGAGACTGTCGACCGCGGCGGTGAACGTGCGGCCGCTGGCGAGTTGGACGGTGAGTTGCGGAGCCGGCGTCTCGTTCTTTACGGGCGCAGTTTCCTGCCCGCTGGCTGACATTGTCAAAGACGCGCAGACCAGGAGTACTCCGCTAGTCAGCCATGCAATCGTTCTCATAGGTGCGGCCTCGGGGACTTTGCCCTACTGGGCAGTTTCCTGACAGCTCCATTCGATTGCAACCATCACGCCGCCCGCCGCCGCGCGAACGCAATGCCTTCGTAAGTTCCGGCAGATTCTTGATTTGCGATGATCGGTGGCAATTCTGGCTGGCGCGGCGAAACGGGCCATTTGTTGCCGAATGACAACATGTGGCCGCAAGACAGCGCCGCGGGGCAGCCCATCCGCGGTGGGCTATGGTTGTGCAAACCCCTTGCTTGGAGCTTTGCCGATGACTGGTGGCCCCCTTGCGCATGTGACACAGTTGCTGCGTGCCGCACTGCCCGCGATCCTGGCTATTTTCGTGCTGGCCTTTCTGGCTGTATCGCGAGGAAAGGCCGAGAATCCGGGTGGGGCGTCGGTGGCTAATCGGCAGGTGCTCCCGACCACGCCAGCGGCGCCTAGCCGCCGCCGCGACGAAGAGAAGCTCGGTGAACGCCTGCGCGAAGGGACGAAACTGATCGACGTCGTCGGGTCCTTTCAGGTCACGGGGGACCGAGTGTCGTTTCATCCCGACGGGACCCGAGGAGAATCGTTCCGAGTGCTTGAGAATCTGGCGCTCGAACGTATTGATCGCGTGCTGGCCGAGTCGCGCCTTTCTCCCTCGTGGACGGTCAGCGGAACCATCACTGAGTTTCGCGGGAGTAATTACTTGCTGGTGACGAAAGCCGTCGTGCGAACGGCCGCCGATGGAACGCCAGCCCCCTGAGTTTCGGCGGACCTCAGCGAGTCTGGCGACTGCAAACCGACTGCCGCCCGTTCTTTCACGGCAAATGAGCGTCGAGCAACACGCACTTTGTCGAGGGCGCTGCGATCGTTGCTGGCAAGCAGGCTGGCAAAACCACGGTCTGGCCACGGGTGAGCATGATCGTGCCCTGTTCCGCGTCGCGGCAAAATCCGCTGGCCGGCGAATCGAGCGTAAGGTTCCCTTCTATAACGGTGACGATATGCACACGCTCGTCGCCGCCGAGCGGCACGCGATCGGAGATCGTCCACCGATCGAGAACGAACTTATCGCAGGCCACGAGCCGCTCAACCTGCGGCCGTTCGGTCGATTGCGGCAGGGCGGGCGTTACGGGACCGGCCGAGTAGTCGATCGCCGCCAACGCCTGTTCGATGTGCAGAGCCCGCGGCTGTCCGTCGTGGCCGACTCGATTCCAGTCGAAGAGCCGATACGTGGTGTCGCTGGCCTGCTGAATCTCCGCCACGACGAGCCCCGCGCCCAGAGCGTGCACTGTGCCGGCTGGGATGAAGATACAGTCGCCGACATTCGGTTCGAATGAATGCAGGCACTCGTCCGTTCGCCCAGCGGCGGTCGCCTTGGCCAATTGTTGGCGATCGATGCCGGCCCGCAGCCCTACATAGACGCGGCTCCCTGGTTCCGCTGCCACGATGACCCAGGCCTCGGTCTTGCCGAGGTCGGGCGGATCGAGCCGGGCCGCGGCCGCATCGTCCGGATGGACTTGCACCGACAGGTCGCGCTGCGAATCGAGATACTTGAAGAGGAGCGGAAATCGCGCCGCGCCGCCGAGAATGGCCGGTGCATGTCGACCGAGTAGCTCCGGGCCGCGCTCGCGCACGAGTGTTCCCAGACTCGTCCCGGCCAGCGGCCCCGCCGCCACAATCGACTGGCCCGCGTGGTGATCGGCGACTTCCCAGCTTTCGGCATAGTCGGTGCCGTCGCCGAGATACTTGCCGAGAACCGTTTCCAGCCGCCGTCCTCCCCACAGATAGCGTTTGAAAAGGGGTGCAAATTGCAGCGGATAAAGGGGCGCCATGATTTTCCGTTCGATATTTTTCCCGGCCCTTGCCGCCGCATCGGGGAAGCGGGCTACAAGTCGCTGAAAGCCGCTTCCGCTGGGCACAGCCGCCGATTATCATAGCATTCGGCTCGCGGCTCTTTCCGCAGCCACCGGCTGGTACGGCAGCTTCCTACCGTACGTCCTTCCCGCCCCGGCTCTGTTCCGGGTGCGCCGTGGCCAGCCCAGCGGCATCCAGCGATTGGATTGGCCGGGCGGCTCCCCGTCCCCCCAAGCGAGCGGTTTCCCAATCATGGCACGCAAAACACACGACGACCTGTTCGAAGGCTCGACCATGACCTTCGGCGAGCATCTGGAAGAACTGCGGAGCAATCTTTTCCGGGCGGTCTTCGGCATCCTGGCGGGCTGCGTCATTGGATTCTTCATCGCCAACAGCGTGGTGCGGTTTTTTCAGTTGCCGCTCGAGCGGGCGATGGAGCGGTTCTATATCGACAAAGCGCTTTCCGACTATGGGCAGAAGTATGGCGATGTGCCGGTCGAAGTGCGGCGGGTAATTGTCGACGAGGGACTTCTTCCGGAGACGCTGCAATTTGAGATCGGCAGCATTGCTCGGACCCTTGTACAGTTTGAGCCCGAAGTATTTGGCGGCGTGAACGTTTCCCCCTTTTCGTTTACGAGCGGCGACTTTATTGCCGGCGAAGTCGGGGCTGCCAGTCTGGTCAAGCAACTGGTCGAAGCGGGCCAAAGCGAGCGCGCGACCGCGGCTAGGCGAATCTGGCTGACGCTGCCGACAGATCAGCAAACTGCCGTCAAAGAGCTTGCCGCATCTTCCAGTGCTCTCTCGGCTGCCGAAGTCGCTCAGCTAGCGAACGTCCTGAACAGCCTGGCAGGCAATGAGAAATTGCATCAGGCCGAAGAATTAGCCGACCTGACCGGGCCCGACGCCGATGCGACTATTGCTTCGAATTCCCTGATTGGCCGCTTGCTGGGAACGGGCAAAGGAGAAGGAGACACGGTCGCCGATCTGCGAAAGCAACTCGCCGAGCCGGAGAAGCTGGCCGATCCGGCCGAAACATCGCGCCGGCTCAACAAGCTGCTCATCGCCCGCGTCTTTCCCGAGTCCTTACGCAAGGCCCGCCCCAGCCTGCTGACTTTGACGACCTGGAAGCCGGTGAAGGTCCGTTTCCAAGTGCTCAACGCCCAAGAATCGTTCATGATCTGGCTCAAGGCGGCCTTGGTAACGGGGCTCGTCATCGCCAGTCCGTACGTCTTTTATCAGGTCTGGGTCTTTGTCGCCGCCGGACTCTATCCGCACGAAAAACACTATGTGTTCCTGTACCTACCGATCAGCATTTTGCTCTTCTTGGGAGGTGCGTCGCTGGCCTTTCTGTTTGTGTTCGACCCGGTGCTCGACTTTTTGTTCACGTTCAACAAGGGGATGAATGCCGACTTCGATCCGCGGATTGGCGAGTGGCTCGGTTTTGTGCTCATCCTGCCGGTCGGCTTTGGTCTCGGCTTCCAGTTGCCGCTCGTGATGCTGTTCATCAACCGGATCGGCCTCGTGTCGGTTGACACCTACATTCAGCAGTGGCGGATCGCCGTGCTCGTCATCTGCGTCGTCGCGATGGTTCTGACGCCGGCCGAGCCGATCAGCATGATGCTCATGGCGGTACCCCTCTGCCTTTTGTATCTCGCAGGCATCCTGATGTGCCGGTACATGCCCAAGGGACGCAATCCGTTCGACGAGGCGTATGAGCCGTAGGCAAGGGTCGCGGACTGGTCACTTGCCGTAGTCCGAGCCGCTCAGGCTCTCGAGCACCGACGCCTGCCACTTGCGTAGCGACGCCGCCAGCCGATCGGCGGTTTCCGGTTGCTTGCTGAGGAGATTTGTCTTCTCGGCGGGGTCTGCCTCCAGGTCGAACAGCTCGCGGCGGACGGCGCCCTCGCGCTGCTCGTGGACGACGAGCTTGTAGCGGCCGTCGATGATCGCTCGGGGACCCAAGTAGTCCTCGTCCGTGATTTCGGGGTGGCGATAGTTCGTGAAGTCGCGGGTGGACTTGCCCCCCATTAGCTTGACCAGCGGCGTCGTCCCGGATTGGAGCGCCGGAGCGATCCAAGGCTTTGGATCGGATGACCGGAGTCGGGCGACATTGAATTCCCAAAAACAGACTGGGCTGGGGCGTTCGGTCAGTGCGCCGTCGAGCACTCGTCCCAGGTCGATCCCATCGAGCGGCCGGTCGGGGAGCGGCTGACCTGCGATCGCGGCGAGCGTCGGCAGGAGGTCGCTCGTGCAGGCGCGAAAATTCGTCGTGCGAGGCGTCTTGATTCGTGCTGGCCATTCGATCAACCCTGGAACGAGCGTCCCGCCTTCATAGACCTGTCCTTTCACACCGCGGTGCGGATGTCCCAGGGCCGCATCGGCCGACGTGCCGTTGTCGCCGCAATAGAAGAGGAGCGTATTGGTGCGAAGGTCTTGCTCTTTCAGGTGCTGGCGGAGCGTCCCGATCGAGCGATCCATGGCTGTAATCTCGGCGTAACGCTCACGCAGCACCTCGCCCTGCGGCCGCGTGATCTGGCCGCCGGTCTCGTTCGACGTCAGGCGGACCTCCTTGCGGTATTTGGCGGGCAAGTCGTCGTAGAGCGCGAGGTCAGCCGGCAGGCCGCTATATGGCTCGTGCGGCGAGCCAAACCAGACGACCGCGAAAAATGGCTGCCCAGCCCGTTTCGCCTCGTCGATAAAGCGAACGGCTTCGCTGACGATCACCGCCGAGCTCTCGCCGGCAAAGACCTCAGGTGGTCCGCCATTGCGGGAGAGCGAAGGATTCAGCTCGAAGAAGTTGTCGTGCGAGACCCACTCGTGGAAGCCCATGGCTCCGGGACTGGTAGGAGATCCCGCCTTCACGGGGCCGACATGCCACTTCCCAAAATGTCCGCAACGGTAGCCGGCTTTCCGGAGGAGGTGGGCGATCGTGATCTCCTCGGGCCGCAGCGACCAGCCGGGAGCGAACGTGCCCATCCGATTGGGATGGCGACCGGTCAGGAAGCTGGCCCGCGTGGGGGAGCAACTCGGATGAGCCGCGTAGAACCGATCGAGCCGCAGTCCGGTTGCGGCCATCTCATCGAGAACGGGCGTTTTTACGTGCGGATGGCCGTGGTAGCCGGTCTCTTCCCAGCCGTGGTCGTCCCCCATCAAGAGGACGATGTTCGGTAGTTCGGCGGCTAGCGCTGCCTGATAACAGACCGCGACCACCACCACGGCGAGGATGGAAATAATCTTCATGGAAGTGATCGGAGAAGGTCTACTGTAGTTCGAGCAGGTGACGGGGAATCCGATCGGCCGGTTCACCGAGGTCGAGGCCGCGGACAAGTTCCTGAGCGCGGGCGAGCGGCACGAGTCCCGCTTCCCGCAGGGCGTCGAGTGCGTTCTGCGCGGCCAGCGATTCGTGGACGTTGCCGCTCTTGAGAACAGTCGCGAGCGCAGTGACCGCGGCGTCGGTCTCGCCGAGGTGAGCGATCGCCTCGGCAGCCGCGACGCGGACATCGGGCCACTCGTCCGTGAGTCGCGCGCGGAGCTTGTCCTTCGCGGCGGCGGCTCGATCCTGCAGAATCAGGCAGCCGGTAGCGCCCCAATAACGCACCACCGGATGCGGATCGTCGAGAGCTGCGATGAGCGTCGGCAGGTTCACCGGATCGCGGTCGCTGGCCTGGTCGGCCAGTTTGACGATCCGGGCCAGCGGGTAGGTATCGCTCTGGGCGTAATCGTAGATCGTCCGCTCCCCGGCCAGTCGCGGAAACATTCCCTCGGGGATAAAACCGGTGTCGCGAGTTTCCAGGATCTCATCCCGCAGCGCCCGCTTCAGGCGATCCACGTGCGCGGCATACTTTGGCGATGCGACGCGATTGGAGAGCTCGAACGGATCGCCGGCCAGGACATAGAATTCTTCCGGAGGTTTG
>JALORD010000347.1 GCA_025459145.1 Pirellulaceae bacterium
ATTGCTTCGCGATTTCCCCAGGAAACCTTGGAGTGGGAAGCCGAGCAGCTGCGATTCAAGAATAACGCCGCCGCCAGCCAACTTGTACGCCGCGCCTATCGCAAAGGCTGGGAAGTGCCAGGGCTGAGCGACGTTTAGCAGTTCGGCGGCCGTCTACTGCTTCTGTTTCCCTTTGGCTTTGCCGCCTTTCGCCTTGGGCGGTGCGCTATTGCGCACCGGGTCGTAATCGGGGTTCGCGGTGGGCATCTGCGCCCCCACCTCAGTTCGCCATTGGCGCAGGAGCGCGAGCAGTTGGTCGCGCCGGGCCGGTTCGCGGGTTGCCAGATCGCGCGTCTCAGCCGGATCATCCTCCAGGTTGTAAAGCTCCACGCGGCTGTCTTCGTAGAACTCGACCAGCCGCCAGTTGCCGGAACGGACCGCACCATAGGGCGTCGCCCCGCCTGGATGATAGTGTGGGTAGTGCCAATAGAGGGCTTCCCGCGGCACGGCGCCGGTCCCCATGAGAGCCGGGTTCAAACTGACGCCGTCCCAGGCAGGAGTTTCGGTCAGCACAATCCCGCACAGATCGACAAGCGTCGGTAACAGGTCGATGCTCATCCCCGGCGTGTCGCTCGTTGTGCCCGCCTTGATCTTTCCGGGAAGCGAGAAGATCAGCGGCACCCGCACGCCCCCTTCATAGGCCGAACCCTTGCCAGCACGCAGGCCGAGATTCGTCGTACTCGACATCAGTCCGCCATTGTCCGACGTGAACACGACAATCGTGTTCTCGCGAAGTTTCAGTTCATCGAGCGTTTGCAGAATGCGCCCGGTGCTCTCGTCGAGGCTTTCGATCATCGCGGCATAGAGGGCGTTCTTCTGCGGAGCGTCGGGCTGCGCCTTGGCTCGATACTTGGCGACGAGCGATTCCTTCGCCTGTAGCGGCGTGTGAACCGTGTAGTGGGCCAAGTACAGAAAGAAGGGCTGGTCCTGGTGTGCTGTGATGAACTCGATCGCTTCGCGGCACTCCCGGTCGGTCAGATACTCTCCGTCGGGCCCCTGCTCAAGTCCGGGCAGCTTGATGTCGCCCCGCTCGTAGGGAAAGAAATACGACGGCGGCTGTCCGCGGTGGTTACCGCCGATGTTCTGGTCGAAACCTTGGGTTGTAGGCCAGAATTCTTCGCCTCCCAGATGCCACTTGCCGACATGAGCCGTGGCGTAACCGGCCGCCTTAAAGACTTCGGCGATCGTCGTCTCGCCGTGCGGCAGGTGCATCGTCCAATCGGGAACGCGCAGCTTCGCAAAGGGCCGCTTGTGCCCTTCGATCCAGTCGGTCACATGCAGGCGGGCCGGATAGCGGCCGGTCATGACGGCCGCTCGCGTCGGCGAACAAACGGTGCAGGCCGAGTAGCCGTGTGTGAGCCGCATCCCGCTGGACGCCAGGCGATCGATGTGCGGCGTTTCATAGAACGTGCTCCCCTGACAGCCGAGATCCGACCAGCCGAGGTCGTCGACCAGAATCAGGACCACATTGGGAGGCGCGGCGGCCACCGGCGCTGTGGCCACGGGCACGATGAGCCCAATCACGAAAACTGCGAGCAAAACATACGTCGGACAACCGTGCAGTCGCAGGGCGGGCATGGCATCACGCAGCAAAGAGGGTTATACAAAGCGAGCAGTCGGCGGATGTTCGCCACTCCGATTATCCTCAACGCCACGAGGCATGTCACCATGATTTCCGCTGCGATGATGGCCTTAGTCTGCTCGGTTGTGGCCGCCGAGTCCATCACGGCCGATCTGGTGATCCGGGGAGGAACAATCCACGACGGCAGCGGCGGAGAACCAGTGGCGGGCGACGTCGCGGTGCATAAGGACCGGATCGTCGCTGTTGGCACCTTTGACGTGGCGGGTTCGCCGCGCGTCATCGACGCCGCGGGCCTCGTTGTCGCTCCCGGTTTCATCGATCTGCATTCGCACAGCGATACGCCCATCACGCAGGCGGCCACGCGGCAAAACGCCAACTTCCTGATGCAGGGCTGCACGAGCGTGGTCACGGGAAATTGCGGCGCCGGGCCGGTCGACGTCGCCGCCTACTATGGCAAGATCGATGCCGAGGGGGCTGGCACCAACGTGCTGCACCTTATCCCGCACGGCAGTCTCCGGCGGCAGGTGATGGAAGAAGCGAATCGACCGCCGTCGCCGCATGAACTCGCCCAGATGCAGGCTCTCGTCGACAAGGGGATGCGGGCCGGCGCTTGGGGAATGGCGACCGGGCTGATCTACACGCCCGGTTCGTTTTCGACCACCGACGAACTCGTCGCGCTGTCCGAGACTGTCGCCCAGCACAACGGCATTTACGCCTCGCACATTCGCAACGAAGGGTCGCGATTGCTCGATTCGCTCGATGAAATCCTCGCCATTGGCCAGCGAGCGAAGCTGCCCGTTCATGTGTCGCACATCAAGGTTTCGGGGAAGGCCAATTGGGGCCTTGCCCCCGACGCGATCGAAAAGCTCCGCACTGCTCGGGCCAGCGGGCAAGTCGTCACCGCCGATCAGTATCCGTATCCCGCCAGTTCCACATCGCTCGCCGCGATGGTGATTCCCGACACCCTGCGCTCGGGATCCAAGCTCAAGGAGGCTCTGGCCAATCCCGAGACGGGCCCGCGGGTACGCGAGCAGATTGAAGCGAACCTCGGCGGCCGCGACGGCGGCGAGAGCCTGGTCGTGGCCAACTTTGCGCCCGAGCGGTCCTGGCAGGGGAAGAGCATCGCTGCGATTGCCAAAGAGACCAATCGCGCGCCGCTCGACGTCGTGCTCGACATCATGGGCCGCGGCGGGGCGCAAATGGTCAGCTTCGGGATGAACGAGGACGAAGTGCGCCTCTTCATGCGCGAGACGTTCGTCGCCACGGCCAGCGATGGCAGCGCCCAGTCGCTCGATTCGCCCGCTCAGCCGCATCCGCGCTCGTTCGGCACGTTCCCTCGCAAGATCGGCTACTACGCGATCGAAGGGAAGGCCTTGCCGCTAGCGCAAGCGATCCGTTCGGCGAGCGGACTGCCGGCCGATATCCTCCGCCTTCCCGAGCGAGGTTACTTGCGCGCGGGCTATTTCGCCGATCTCGTCGTGTTCGATCCGCAGACGTTCCGCGACAAGGCCACGTTCGTCAAACCTCTGCAGTGGTCCAGCGGCGTCAAGCTGCTCCTGGTCAATGGGCAAGTCGCTGTGGAAGACGAGCAGCCGACCGGCAAACTGGCAGGCCGCGCCCTGCGGCATCAGTCCTCCAAGTGAATTTCCGGAATCAAGTCGGCGACGATCTCCACCTTAGGAAACTCCTCGCTGCTCGCCAGCAAGTCACGGCAACAGACCTCGAACTGTGTGAATAGTTTGTCGACGTCTAGCCCTTCATGCTTAGGTCGATATGGCTCCAAATAGCCTCGGCTCCCGTGATACAGTTTGATCGCGCCGCGGGTGTTGCCGTTGCCGAAGTGATGCAGACACACAGCCACCTGAATCAGTCCCTGGTAGAACTTGCGCGACGGTCCTGAATAATCCTGCCACAATTCTTCCCACACTTCGTGCGCTTCGTAGAAGTCGCAGGAATTGAAGTACTCGATGCCGGCAAGGTATCGCGGGTCATACGGGGCGGGCATGCCATCTCCAGAACCAGGTCGCGTGAGGCAGTCAACGAAATCGCTCGCTGACTCTCATTCGACTATCGCCGCTCGCTGGCGGCAAGCAGTGCCCGCCGAGCGACTGCCGTGGCTACGGCAACCGCGTCAGGAATGTCCCGTTGCTGGCCACATCAAAGAGCGGCCGGCAGTAAGGCGAGCTGCAGCCCGGCTTGGCGAACGGCGTCCACACCACTCCCACCGACACGTTCCAGCTTTCCTCGGCATAGCCGGGCCGCGCGCGGTCGTCCGATGGGACCACATACACAAAGTCCGTCGTTAGCGACCAGCACGGGTTGATCGGCAAGCGGGCGTCGCCGCCAAACACGCCTTCGTTATTGTTCGTGAAGCCGCCGAACATGCGTCCCTCGCCGCCGCAGGCGAATTGCCGCCGGTAGTAAAACACGTACAAGTCATTCACTTCGACGAGTGCATCTCGCTGTCGCAGTGTCAATTGTTCGCCGTCGTTACTGCTGATTGGCTCATTGATCGTGATCGTATCGTCGTTTACACCGACGGAGAATCGAAAGCCCACTTCATGTCGACACGCGAACTTCCAACCAAGTTCGCCGCGCATTTGCCCGAGATCGGCTTCGTAGTCCCACTCATCGTGCAGGTAGTCGAACACGATTCCCCCCTGCAAACCCCAATCGACGCGGCGAAACAGACCCGTCGTGAAGAAGATCTGATTGCGCTGGTCCTCGGGTGCGACGAACGAACCGTCGTAGTTGCTCTGTGTCCACATCGCGCCAAACTGGCCGCAGGCCCATTCGCCGCATAGCTGAATCGCGTGGTTGAATCCCTGATGAAAGCCAAAGCTGCCGCTCGCGCCGCGGTTGAGCGGACCCGTGTAGCCGTGCACTCCGGCATGGAGTTCGAGGTTGTCGAGTCGCGGCCGCGGCAACAGGCACCACAACGGCACCGGCCCGCACGAATTCCAGTTGCCGCAGCAATCGGGACATTGCCCGCACCCGCCGCAACTCACACCCAAGCAAGTCGCGCAGTCACCCGCGGGAAAGGTCTCCCCTTCCACAATCATCTCTTCGTGCAGCTGCCCGGGCACGGGCATCGACTCGGTGGTGATCGGTCCTTCGACGTACGGCTCCGGCGAGACTCGTGTCGACCGGGGCATCAAGCGGCCTGGCCGCGGGGCCATCAGCCGCCGTCCGGGCGCGGGCAGTTCCTCATATCCCGCGACTGATCGCAGTCCGGTCCCCACGACCGATTCGTCGATGATCACCGCCTCATCCCGCGATGGGCCCCAGCCGACCACTCTTTCCTGGGCGGATAAATCCCCCATGCCGGCCATAACGGCGGCCCACAGGCTCAGCACGAACCAGCGGCTGATCCTGGCGGCACGAGGCATGGAAAGTCCTTTCGCTGCTTGAAGTTACGTCGATACGCACGGCGCTCGGTCCGGTAAGACCAAGCGCCAGCGACTTTATCGGAACTTCCCAGCCAGAACTTTCATAATAATCGTCAAAGTCAACGGAACCGGCAAAAGTTACGCATATTTGGCACACTACCACTTCGAATCTGGCACTACTTGCCGGTTGCCGCTACTTTCCGCTCGCTTTCGTCCCACGAACAACCACATCGTCCCAGTCGCTCGTGTCGTCGAATGTCCCGACGCCGATCCGGCCCCACTTGAATGTGTCGTCCTTGGCGGTCATCACGGGCTTTTCCATGTCGTCGAAGTAGATCGCGATCGTGCCGTCCGCAACCTTCCGCACGACTTTCACATTGTGCCAGTCGTCGGTCCAGTTGGTCCCCGTCGTGGACGTCAGCGAAATCTTGATCCGCGGCGCGTCGTTCACGATAAAGATCTGGTTGGCATGATCGTCGGCCTGCTTCCCCAGGTGCACATAGTAAAAGTGCGAGGGGTCCTGATAGCCGAACACGACCACCGCATCGCGATGACCATAGTCGGGATGCGTGCTCCGCACCTTGGCGGTCAACTCCAAGTCGCCGACCGAGACATCCTTGAGGAGAGCCACATTCGTCGGACTGCGGTGCGGCGGCTTATAGGTGCTCTTCTTCTCGTGCTGGCTATAGACCTGCCCCGCATCGGTCTTCTTCACCGACCACTGCTTGGCATCCATCGGCTCCCAGCGATCGGCCCCCTGCTCAAAGTCTTCATTGAACACGACTGGCAGTTCTTCAGCCCGCAGGCCGCCGACGCCAGCT
>JALORD010000348.1 GCA_025459145.1 Pirellulaceae bacterium
AGGTAAGGTCCTTGCCGGAGCCTTTCCACTTGGGCTTGCCGTCTTCGCCCTGCTCGACGACAAGCTGCCCGTCGCGCGCGACGAGCTTCCCTTCCATGTGGCTCCGGAGGTCGAAGTCGCCCCGGTGGGCGATTCCTTCGAGCTCGCCGAATTCTCCCGGCGGCAGGAACGGAAACGCGTATTCGATGTCGCTCGTCCCGCAGGAATAGTGCGACAGTTCGTCCTTGTCATGCTCGCGGAGCTTCAGCCGCTCGCCGGCGAGGCCCAGGTCGGTGTACCACTTCATCCGTCGATCGCGCCAGTACTGATACCACTGCGGCGAACTCTTCGGATGGCAGAAGAACTCGATTTCCATCTGCTCGAATTCGCGAGAGCGGAACGTGAAGTTCCGCGGCGTGATTTCGTTGCGAAAGCTTTTGCCCATCTGGGCGATGCCAAACGGCACGCGCACGCGGGTGCTGTCGCAAACGTTCTTGAAATTGACGAAGATCCCTTGGGCCGTTTCGGGACGGAGGTAGGCCGCTCCTTCTTCGCCGGAGAGCGCCCCGACGAAAGTCTTGAACATCAGATTGAAATCGCGCGGCGACGTCAGCGTGCCGAGCGCCTTGACATCCGGACCGAGGACCTTGTCGTAGTTCGCCGGATCGATTTTCGCGAGCGACACGACCGGCCCGTCCCAGGCAAGGTCCGCCGCGTCCTTGGCCCGCAAGTTAAAAAACTTGAGCGCCCGGCTTTCGAGATCGGCCTCGTGGTGTTCTTCGACGCTGGTCGTCACGAAGATCTTCTGCCCCTTGGCTTCGACCCAGCGGCCAGGAACCTGGTCGTAGCGGTATCGCTTCTTTGACTCGCGGCAGTCGACCATCTTGTCGACGAACAGGTCGTAATGCCCGCTCACCTTCCAGACCTGCGGGTGCATGATGATCGTGCAGTCGAGGCCGACCATTTCGTACGGTTCGGGGGCGCCCGGCGGGGCCGCCAGGTCGTCGTGCCCCGTCACCATGTCCCGCCACCAGGCTTCCTTGATGTTCCGCTTCAGCTCGACACCGAGCGGCCCGTAGTCCCAGAATCCGTTCAGGCCGCCGTAGATTTCGCTCGACTGAAAGAGAAATCCCCGCCGTTTACAGAGCGAAACCAGCTTGTCCATTTCCATCGCATCATTCCAAGTTCAAGGTTCAAGGTTCAAAGTGTGCCGCCCCGGAGCCCGCTTGGAAGCCAGGAATTTGCCACTTTGAACTCACAGTGACCCCATGTTACCGGTCCAGGTTCGGACTGGTAATGCCACTCGGGCCCAAGCGAGGTAGGCGCTAACGCGTTGGCGCTAAAAGTGAGCCAGTGGCTACGGCACCCGAATCTGCCATGTCGCTGGGTCGAGCGCTGGCACGATGTCGAACTTGTCGATCTGGGCCGCGATGTCGATGTCGTCTTCCTGCCCGGTGGCGATCAGATTTCGCCCTCCCCGGCTGCTGCGCAGGGCCCGGCCGAGCGGATCCTCGCGGGTCAGTCCGTGGACACAGGCTCGCCAGGCATCGGCAGCAATTTCCGCTTGATCGTTGACCAGCGTCGTCCGCCCCCGCGCCAGTTCGTCGACCACCGCGCCGGCAAAGAGCGTGTCCTCGCGCGTGACTTCGCCATCAGTTCCGGCGCAGATCAGCGCCACGTGCGGTTCATCGGCCAGTTCCCGGCAGATCGCCGAAAAATTGACGAACGCCCCGATCAGGATCCGTCTCGCCGCGGCACAGCGGGCCATCGCCCGCGTGCCATTGGTCGTCGTGAAGATCACTTCCCGGCCAGCGACTCGCTCGCGCGTATAGGCGGTGGGCGAATTGCCCACATCAAAACCGGCGATTGGCAGCCCGCCCCGTTCGCCACCAAGAACCGTCGGCTGCGATCGACTCGCTGCCAGCCGCAGGGCTTCGTCCACCTCCTGGCAGACGGTCACTTCCGCCGCTCCGGCGGCCAGAGCGTGAATGATCGTGGTCGTAGCCCGCAGAACGTCGATGACGACGACCGACTGACCGGCCAAATCTTTCGGACGGTCGACAAGCGTCGGCAGCAGGTACACGTCGATCAGCCGGGCCAGTCCCGCGGTCGCGAACTTCTCGGTCGTCATCGTGAGCGGAGTGGTCGATTCGCGCGGAAGTGGCCAGAAACGCGGCTGGCAATTTTGAGCCGCGTCTAAAGGAACTAACGCAGGGAACTCGAATCTGCCAGCGACACGCCCACGACGGCCGTGAGCGTGCCTCCGAAAAATCGAGCCTTAGCGGGGCATTCGATTAGTAGCGTCGGCCACCGCCGCCGCCACCACCGCCACCTCGGCCGCCGCCATAACCACCACCGCCACCGCCGCCCCCACCGTAGCCGCGTCCGCCGCCGCCACTTCGTCCGCCGCCGCCACCGCCACGTTCCTCGCGGGGGCGAGCTTCATTGACCGTCAGCGGACGACCGTCGTGGGTCGTTTCGTTGAGGCCGGCGATCGCATCGCGAGCGGCATTGTCGTCGGCCATCTCCACAAAGCCAAAACCTTTGCTGCGGCCCGTGTCACGGTCCATGATCACCTGGGCGCTTTTCACCGCCCCAAACTGGGCAAACAATTCTTCGAGCGATTCGTTGGTGACGTTGTAGCTCAAATTGCCCACATACAAACGCATTCCCACAGGAACACTCCTCACACGCAGTCGGCGACTCGCATCACTTTCCGGGTCGCAAGAAAGGGCCAGCATGGCGGCCTGCCAGGTTTGAAAGGCAAAGGACCCGACGGCCGCCCAACCTTGGGGGAAGAGCATCGCGCCTCGTGGCGTCGCCAAACCAACCAACGGGAAGTATACGGGGGAGGCGCAGGGCGAGGAAAGAGCGCGCTGAAGAATCGTAAGCTGACCGAACTCCACCGCGCCGACCAAATCAACAGGCAATCCATGGCATTTTGAGGCGATCGGCGAATCTTGTCGCAATTGGCCCGCGTCCCGAGCGGCTACCGCTGAGGCGGCAACTTCTCGAGCGGGGCCTTCGTCGGGTCGAGGTCGGCGAAGGGGAGTGTATCCGGCAGTACGCGCACCGCTGTCGTCAGCTTGAGCGGCACCGGGGCGCCCACGTCGAATGTCAGTTCGACGAACGACGCGGTCCAGCCCTTGGGCGGCGCCCGCAGATTGGCCACGAAATGGCCGCTTCCCTGGTCAACCAACGCTTGGCTCTTATACGCCTTGCCGATCACCGCCAGCCGAAAATCGCGGGCGTCGGGATTCGTCGCCTGCCACAGGACGACTTCCTTGGGCTTCGTCTCCGAGCGGACCTGAATCGAGCCGTCTTTCTCGAAAGTCCACGTGAACTTCGGCCGCGGGGTATCGTTCAGCACCGTGTGGTAAAAGGCGACCATGCTCTCGACCGCGTCGGTATCGCGGAGCGAATGGTTCGAGTTCGGGACGTAGCGGAGCATCTTCTCTCCGACAAGGTCGTCGTAATAGAACTGCGACGAATCGGGCAGGAAGAACTCGTCCCCTGCCGAGTTCAGGATGAACTTGGGCTGCGTCAGCCGCGCGCGATACGAATATGGATCCTCGATGGCGTAAAGCTTCGCGAGCAGTGGATCGTGCATCCGCTGCATGATCCCGTGATTGTAGTAGTCGTCGATCACCACCGAAAACTTGCCGTAGGCCGCAACGTGGTGCTTCATCGATTCGTTGACGTTGAGGACATCGATCACGATCGGAATCGCCGCCTCCACTCGCGGATCGACGGCTGCCGTGCACCAAGTGGTCCAGCCCCGCTTGGAGCCGCCAGCGACCACAAATTTTTCCACTTTCAGCGCGCCGCATTCCTCCTTGGCCAGGAGTTCCTGCACGCAGTCCATCGCCCGGACGGCGCTCTTCACCATCGGCAGGCGGGCCGGCCAGGTTTCGTCGCCAGTCTTCAGGTACTGGTCCCACGTGTAGGCGATCAGGTCGTCTTCCTTCCGCTCGACGCCGTCGCCGTGGAAGATGAGCGTCTGGTTGGGCACCATCCGCAGTTCGGCGACGACCGCGCCGGTCGCCTTGGCAATCTCCAGCGTCCGGCCTTCTGCCCCGGCTGGCGCTTCGCCGCCGTTGGCTCCGCCCGAGATAAAGAGCATGGCCCGATTCGACGTGGCGCTATCGGGCTTCACGACGGTAAGCCAATGCTCCCATACCGGCCGGTTCACGTCCTTCTCGGTACGCCAGGTTTGCGACTTGAGATCGACGACCCACTGCGTGAGGCCATCCCCCTTCACCTCACGAGCCACCGTCCAGGCATAAGTCGGATCGGGCTGCTTCACGTAGCGATCGAGAGCGGTTTCCTCGGCCGTGGCCGAAGCCGAGACCAGCAGAAATAACGAACCAAGCGCGAGGCCAGCGCAGAGCCGCAGATACCGGGACATGGCGTGAGTGCTCGAACGAGGAGAGAGATCAGGAGCCGATGAGTGAGCGCAGTATAGATGGCTGTCACAATTTCTGCCACGATTGGGCCCTGTCGGTCCAAAAGGTTTGCTTTCCGTCTGCGGCCACGGTAAATTCGCCAATCATGCGTACACGCACGATAGTCTTGCAAGCTACTTGCGAGCTGCTGCAGGACCTTGTTGGCAGTGCACACCGGGCGGCGCACGAATCACATCCGCTCATCTCACGGGTCAAATCGCGATGCCCGTGAAACAATCGCTTCTAACCCTGGCACAGCACCTGAAGCGGCCAGCGGGGTTTCATTCAACATGAACCCGCTCGCCGCTTCCCGTAGAACCACCCACCAAACAGGAACCGCGCTATGAACCTGAGAACCGCGATCACGCTGGCGGCGCTCGCCGCCTTTTCGTTTCCGGCACTGGCCGAGGAGGTAAGCGGCACCTGGAAAGCAGAATTCGACACGCAGCGCGGCCGGCAGAAGTACACTTTCGTTCTCAAACGCGATGGCCAGGCGCTCACGGGCAAGGCGAGCATTGAGCTCGATGGTCAGAGGCGGGATGTCGACCTGAAGGAAGGGAAGATCGACGGCGACACGGTGACATTTGTCGAGACGATCGCCGTCCAGGATCGAGAACTCCGGATCACGTACACCGGCAAGATTATAGACGGCGGAATTAAGTTCACTCGCAAAGTGGGCGACTTCGGCACGGCCGAAGCGGTTGCCAAGCGCGCGGAGGCAAGCACGGACGCTCCCGACGCCCCGGCTCCAACAAGGCCCGCTGACAGGCCAGCCCCTGGCGCCGGACGGGGCGGAGAAGGCCGCGGTGGTCGCGGGGGCCGTGGGGGATTTGGCGGCCCGATCGAACTCTCCCCGGACGACAAACCGGCTTTCCCGGCGCCCCCCGAAGGTTTTGACAGGCCCCGCGAAGACGTCGCCAAGGGGAAGCTGGAGCGGGTCGACTACGATTCCAAGAGCGTCGGCGTCAAGCGCTGGATGCAGGTTTACACGCCCCCCGGCTACTCCGCCGACAAGAAGTATCCGCAGCTCTATGTGCTGCACGGCATCGGGGGCAATGAGCGCGAGGAGTGGACCCGCGGGGGCGCGGCAAACGTCATTCTCGACAATTTGATCGCCGACAAGAAGATCGAGCCGATGGTGGTGGTGTTTCCCAATGGAAACGCCACTGCCGAACCGAATGCGGGGGGGCGCGGCGGCTTTGGCGGCGGCGGCTTCGGCGGGTGGGGAGAGCCGTTCGAAAAGGACTTGCTCACCGACATCATTCCCTACATCGAATCGCATTACTCCGTCGAGGCCGACCGGACGCACCGCGCGGTGACCGGACTGTCGATGGGAGGCGGGCAAGCGCTCAATATCGGGCTTAAGAATCTGGATGTGTTCGCCTGGGTCGGCGGATTCTCGTCGG
>JALORD010000349.1 GCA_025459145.1 Pirellulaceae bacterium
GAATGTCGAGGCGGGGGAGCAGCGCGGCGTTCTGGCCGTTCGCCTCGAATGGCCCGCAGAAGGTACTTCGCTGCACTTCCTGGCGACACACTTGGATCATCGCCGCGACGAGCGAGAGCGGATCGCATCGGCCGAGGCGATCAATGAACTTGCCGGCAAGCTGGTCGAGGCGGCCAAAACTGCCGATCCGAAGCGGGAGCCGCTCGTGGTTCTGGCGGGTGATCTCAACGCGACGCCCGAGAGCAAGCCGCTCGCGAAACTGGCCGAGCAGTGGCGAAGTGCCAGTTCGGTTCCGCAGCCGACGATTCCGGTCGATCGCCCCCTGCGGCAGATCGACTACGTGCTTTTCCGGCCAGCCGCGCGGTGGAAGGTCGTGTCGACCACCGTGCTCGATGAGCCGATCGCGTCGGATCATCGGCCGATTCTGGCCGTGCTGGAATTGGTGTCGGAGTGACGAGACGCATCCTACGGGTTTACCGGCCCCAGTAGCTGGCCGTCTTCACCATGCGGCCGTAGGTCGGGGGCGTCGATGGTTCCGCGTGAGCGGCCGTACGGACCTGCGGCTTCGCCGGCGGTGCTGCCTGTGTCATGCGGCCGGGCGTCGGCTGCTGCGCCTTGTGCAGCGGCTTTCCCGGAACCGGCTTGGGGCCCGCCGGGCGATCCCAGTTCTCGTTGAGGATGCTCTGGCCCCCGTGGGGAGCGTGCTGGTAGTAGGGCTCTTCGGTCACGACGCCAGGGAGCGAACCGGCGTGCGAAGCGTGGCCGCATGTCGCGCAGCCCCCTTCCACCGGAGCGCCGCCGCACGTGTTGCACGAGCCCTTCGTGCAGAATCCGCCGCAGCCTTCGCCCACGCACGGATTGGGGCAGTACTTGAATCCATGGATCGCGGCGAGCAGGTGCTGCATGGGGCCGAGTTGGCAATAGCCGTGTGGACCGGTCCATTGGCCGTAGCATTGGTCGCACGGATCACAGCAGTCTGGCGGATCGCTGTACCATTCGCCCCAGTAGACTTCGCCGCATCCCTTGCCGCAGGTCTTGCTGCGCATCAGGGCGGGAACGATGCCGCAGTCAGTCGGGCAGGCGCAGCCTTGTCCCTCGGGACCGCACTCGTTGCACTCGCCGCACCACATGATCGGCTTGGGCCAGTGGAAGCAGCAGTCATTGCACGGATCGGGACCGCAAGCTTGCGGACCGCACGAATGGCAGGCGCCATGCGGACCCAGGACACAACAACCATTGGCCGCCCCGAGGGCGACCAGCGCGCACACAATCAGCCAGCGAGCCATCAGGGCACCGAAGATCGGGGGGGAATCGGCGTGGAATAAATGACGCTCGCCCCGTTTATCGTCCGGCAAAGTCCCGGCAGTCGAGAAAATCGCCCCAATCGGCAAATTTTGCCGCGCTCAACTGACAGGAACTTGATTGCGGGCGGCAATGCTGTCACGATTCGATCTTTGCCGCGCGAACGCTTTGCCCAGTCATGCTCACCTCGACGCTTTAGAGTCAGGGCCCCACGAACATGCGTATCTGCCGCTACTCGCATCACCAGAAGAATGCCGTCGGACTTTACCACGACGACCACGTCGTTCCGCTGGCCGTCGCCGCTAAGGCCTACACCGACGCCACGCACGATGCCGTGGAGCTGCCTGCTGTCGACGACCTGCTGGCATTGCTGACTCCCGAGGGAAGCGCGCATGCCGCGGCGAAGAAAGTGGCCGACTGGACCGATCGCAATCCGGGCGCGATTCCGGCCAGTCAACGACTGGCGCTCGATGAGGTCGAATTGCTCGTGCCAATCCCGCGGCCGAACAAACTTCTGCTGCTCGCGGGCAACTACAACGAGCACATTCAGGAGGGGGGCGGCCAGGCGACCGAGCGGGCCGAGACGTTTCCGTACGTGTTCATGAAGCCGCCGACGACAACGCTGACCGATCCGGGCAAACCGGTCGTCATTCCGCGGGTTTCGCCCGACCACGTCGATTGGGAACTGGAACTGTGCATCGTGATTGGGAAGCGGGCCCGGCACGTGACCGAGGCCGACGGGCTCAAGTATGTGGCGGGCTACACCGTCGTCAACGACATCTCGGACCGCAAGTTTCGCCCCAATCCGGGGCGCAAGGAGCGGACGAACGACAAGTGGTTCGACTGGGAGCACGGCAAGTGGCACGACACATTCTGCCCGTGCGGTCCGTGCATTGTGTCGGCCGATGCGATTGCCGATCCGCAGAAGCTCAAGATGAAACTGAGCGTCAACGGTCAGGTGAAGCAGGACGCGACAACCGGGCAGCAGATTTTTCCCGTGGCGGCGGTCGTGGCGTTTGTCAGCGACATCGTCACGCTGGAGCCGGGAGACCTGATTGCCACGGGAACCCCCGCTGGTGTGGGCAACACGACCGGCACGTACTTGAAGTCGGGCGATCGGATCGAAGCCTGGATTGAAGGGATCGGCACGCTGGTCTCGCCAGTCGTAGCCGAGCAGGAACTTCGGCAGAAGTAGCTTACGGGCATGCGGCAACTTTTTCGAACCGTTCTGCGCGACTATACGACGCTGATCATGCTGCTGCTGCTGGCGGCGGTGTTGTCGGTGGCAACACTGGGGAGCCAGTATCCGACCGGCGCCGAAGCCGGCAAGCAAATCGCGGCGATTTTGGCCGGCGATCTCGCGCCAGGCGCGGGCGTGCTGATTGTCGTTCGCCCGCTCCCCGATGATCGGCTGCTGGCAGCGGAACTGGAAAGGCAGCTGTCTGCCAATGGTTTCCGCATCGTGAGGACCGTGATCGGCGAGCCGGCCGACGCCGGCCAAGCGCTGCGCGACGCCCAAGCGCGGGGTCAATCGCTCGCAGCGATAGCCGGAACCGACGCGACCGCCAAATGGCCGGTGTTCGATAATCTTGCCGAGCGGTTTCCGCCGTGGGGCGAGATTCGCATGGTGCAGCCACAAAGCTATCTGTGGCCAAACTTCCTTAAACGCGATAATTTGCTGAACATCGCGAACCAAATTGCTGTGATCGCGATCGTGGCTATCGGCATGACGCTGGTGATTATCGGCGGCGGTATCGACCTGTCGGTGGGGAGCCTGATTGCGCTGGCTGCGGTGGTGTGTGCTGTGCTCGTGCGCGATGTGTTCGGGGGCCCGCAAGCGGGAACGCTCGGGCTATTAGCCGCGGGGCTGGGAGCGATTGGCCTCGCGGCGCTCGTCGGCGCCCTTACGGGGACGCTCGTTGCCTACGCCCGGGTACAACCGTTCATAGTGACGCTGGCCCTGCTCTCGATTGCTCGCGGCTGGGGCTATCTGCAATCGGGCGGGGCGACGATTTCTCAGATTCCGCCGTCGATCAAATGGCTCGGTTCAGGAGCTAATCTGCTGGGAATCCCCAACGCTGTCGTCCTAATGATTGGACTGTATATCCTGGCCGATTTGGCGATGAAGCGGACGGTGTTCGGCCGGCACCTGTATGCGGTCGGCGGCAACGAGCAAGCCGCCCGGCTGTGCGGCATTCCAGTGCAGCGGATCCTGCTGCTCACGTACGTCCTGTCCGGTGCGTTTGCCGGGCTGGGGGGCGTGATTCTCTGTTCGCAGTTTCAAAGCGGCTCGCCCAATTATGGCCGCGGCTATGAACTGGGCGTGATTGCGGCGGTCGTCGTCGGCGGCACCTCGCTCTCGGGAGGCTCGGGCCGGATGTTCGGCACGCTGCAGGGAGCACTCCTGATCGCCGTGGTGCAAAACGGCATGAACCTCAAGGGACTGGGAAGCTACTCGCAGGAGGTGGTCCTCGGCGGCGTGATCCTGATCGCGGCCCTGCTCGACCGGGCGAAAGTACGCTGGCTGGGAGGCAGGGGGTAGTGAGTTAGTTCAAGGTTCAAGGTTCGAAGTTCAAAGCTCAAGGCGGGGTCGCTTTGTCCCAACTGACAACTTACTACGGACAACTGACGATCTACTTGCTGAATCGCCGCACGGCGTGTGGTACAGTATTCCCGCTGCCGGCGAGCGTCTATTGGCCGAGCGGCGTCCGTGTCCCACCTGGAGGTTGCCATGTCCCGCCCCGCCACTCGCCGCATGTTCCTGAAGAATTCCGCCGCCGCTGCCGCTACCACCTGGGCAGCCGGGTCGTACTTTGTCTCGACGGCCGCGGCTCAGCAAAGCACTTCGCCCGGTGAAAAACTGTCGGTCGCCGTGATGGGCGTGAATGGCCGGGGAAGCGCGCTGGCCAATTCGTTTGTCAGCTTTCCCGAGTGCGAAATCACCTACGTGTGCGATGTCGACGAGCGGGCGACCGACAAGGTGGCTTCGGCCGTCGGCGGCAAACAGCAGCGCGGCCCGCAGAAGGAAGTCGACTTCCGCAAGGCGCTCGACGACAAGTCGGTCGACATTCTCGTGTGTGCCGCTCCGAACCACTGGCACGCTCCGGCGACGATCCTGGGCTGTGCCGCCGGCAAACACGTCTATGTCGAGAAGCCCTGCAGCCAAACTGCCGAGGAAGGAGAGCTGGCGGTTGCCGCCGCTCGCAAGCACAACCGCATCGTGCAGATGGGGAACCAGCGGCGGACCTGGCCCGCGGTCGTCGAGGCCATCGGGATCATCCGCGATGGGGGCATCGGCAAGGTCCACTATGCCCGCACCTGGTACAACAATCGCCGCCCGAGCATTGGGCACGGCAAGCCGGCGGACACACCCGCCTGGCTCAACTGGTCGCTCTGGCAGGGCCCGGCGCCGGAACAGCCGTTCGTCGACAACGTGGTGCACTACAACTGGCACTGGAAGTGGCACTGGGGGAATGGCGAACTGGGGAACAACGGCATTCACGCGCTCGATGTGGCCCGGTGGGGACTGGGTGTCGATTTTCCCACACGGGTCACCAGCGGCGGCGGCAAGTATCGCCACGATGACGACCAGGAAACGCCCGATACGCACTTGGTCACTTACAACTTCCCCGGCAACAAATCGATCTCGTGGGAAGGATTGAGCTGGTCGCCGTACGGCCCCGGCGGGACGCAGTTCGGCATCAGCTTCCACGGCGACGAAGGCTCGATCCTGATCGACGGGAGCGGCTACAAGCAGTTCGATCTGCGCAACAAGGAAGTCACGAGCAAGACGGGCGACGGCGGCGAACGCGAGCACATCGGCAACTTCCTGGCCTCGGTCCGCTCCGGCAAACTGCCCAACTCCGACATCGCCGAAGCCCACAAGAGCACGCTCCTCTGCCACCTGGGCAATATCGCCCACCGGGTGAATCGCGTTCTGACGACGAGCGAGAAAGACGGCCGGATCGTCGGCGACGACGAAGCGATGGGGCTCTGGGGCCGCGAGTATCGGAAGGGATGGGAGCCGAAGGTGTAAGCGGCGTTTCAAGTTTCCGGATTGAGGTTTCAAGTTTCAAATCGACCAGGCAACCACTCGGATATCCTCATATGCGCCGCCTTTTCCTCTCGACCGCTGTGGTTAGTCTCGTCCTCTCGCTGCTATCGGTTGGCGTCGCCGCGGAGTTCGATGCGGCCACGCTCGCCAAGATCGCCCCGCGGATGCAGCAGTTTGTCGACGAGGGGGTGGTTGCCGGCGCGGTCACCGTCGTCGGCAATGCGGCGGGGGTGCAGCATCACGAGGCGGTCGGTTCGCTTAATCTCGAAAGCGGCCAGGCGATGCCGAAGGATGGCCTGTTCCGCATCGCCTCGATGACCAAGCCGATCACCGCCCTCGGGATCATGATCCTGCAGGACGAAGGGAAGCTATCGGTCGACGATCCGGTCGAAAAGCACCTGCCGGAATTCAAGGGGCAACTGCTCGTCGACAGCCG
>JALORD010000041.1 GCA_025459145.1 Pirellulaceae bacterium
GCCGACGGCGTCGTGCAAGTGTTCGACAATCGCCCAGGCGAGCGAGATGCCGTCGTACGTGCTCGTACCGCGGCCGATTTCGTCGAGGACCACGAGGCTCCGCGCGGTGGCCGTGTTGAGGATTCGCGCCGTTTCGGTCATCTCGACCATGAACGTGCTCTGCCCACGGGCCAGTTCGTCGCTCGCCCCGACGCGGGCAAAGATCCGGTCCGCCACGCCGATCGTCGCCCGCTTGGCCGGCACGAATGAGCCGGCCTGCGCCAGGAGCGTGATCAGCGCGACCTGGCGGATGTACGTGCTTTTGCCCGCCATGTTCGGACCGGTGATCAGCAGCACCGTGCCGTGCTCGCCGCCGGCCGACACGTCGTTGGGCACGAACGTTCCCTCGGGTTCGGTCAGGTCGAGGACGGGATGCCGGCCGTCGATGATCTCCAGGACCGACTCGTCGGCGATCTGCGGCCGGACGTAGTTTCGCGAGCGGGCCAAATCCGCGAGCGCGGCGAGCACATCGAGCTGCGCGAGGGCCGCCGCGGTCGCCTGCAGCCGGCGGCCGGCGGCCTGCACCAGTTCGCGCAAGTTGCCAAATAGCTCGTATTCGAGCGCTTTGGCCCTTTCGTCGGCAGTGAGAACCTGCTCTTCGTATTCCTTCAGCTCAGGAGTAATGTATCGCTCGGCGTTGACGGTGGTTTGCTTGCGGATGTAATGCGGCGGCGTTTTGTCGCGGTGCGTGTTCGTGATTTCGAGGTAGTAGCCAAAGACCTTGTTGTAGGCGACCTTCAGGCTGGGGATGCCGGTCCGCTCGGCCTCGGCCGCCTGATACCGGGCAATCCACTGCTTGCCGCCGGCAGCCAGCTCCCGCAGCCGATCGAGCTCGGCATGGTACCCGCCGCGGAGGATCCCGCCGCCGGTGGCCGATAATGGGCAGTCCTCGACCAGAGCCGAGGCGAGCTGCGCGAGCAGCTCCGGGCAGAGATCAAGCTGGGCGTCGAGCTCGGCCAGGAGCGGGACCGGCGTGGCCGAGATCTTCGCGAGCAGTTCCTTGATCCGCGGCAATTTGTCGAGCGTCCGGGCGACGAACGACAGATCGCGCGGGCTCGCGCGGCCGGTTGTCACACGGGCCAGGAGTCGGGCCAGGTCGTAGACGCCTTTGAGTTCGTCGCGGAGGGCTTCTCGGGCGGCGCTGGCCGTGACGAGTGCCGCGACCGCATCGAGCCGCGACTCGATCGCCGCGGGACTAGTGAGCGGGTTGGCGATCCAGTCGGCGAGCAGTCGCGAACCCATCGGCGTCGTCGATCGGTCAATCACCGCCAGGAGCGAACCGGCTCGGGCTCCGGTGCGGATCGTGCGGGTGATTTCGAGGCTGCGCCGGGTCGCTTCGTCGATTTCGAGCAGCTCGCCCGTGCGGTAAGGGACCAGCCGTTCAAAGTGATCGAGCGAGGTCTTCTGCGTCTCACGGAGGTAATCGAGCACAGCTCCCGCGGCAGCCAGAGCCGGCGCGTCTTCGTCGGTAAAGCCAAAGCCGTCGAGCGAGGCGGTTTGAAAATGTTTAGAAAGTGCGGCGTGAGCACTGTCGGCTGCAAACGCCCACGCGGGTCGGCGGGTGAGCATCGTGCCCGTGGGAAGCGCGAGCGGCTCCCCTTCGTCGGAGACGAGGCACTCGGCCGGCGCGATCCGCGCGAGCTCATCGGCCAGCTTCGCGGGGGGAATCGTTTCGGCGAAGAAGCGTCCCGTCGACAGCTCACACCAGGCGAGTCCGGCCCGCGCCTCGGCCTGTCCTTTGGCAGTGAAAACTGCAACGGCCGCCAGGTAGTTGCTCTCCCGCGGATCGAGCAGGGCGTCGTCGGTGAGCGTCCCCGGCGAGACGACGCGGGTCACCTCGCGTTTGACGAGCCCCTTGGCCTGCTTCGGATCCTCGACCTGTTCGCAGACCGCGGCCCGGTAGCCCGAGGCGATCAGCTTGGCGAGGTACCCTTCGAGCTGATGGTAGGGAAAGCCAGCCATCGGGATGGGGTTTTCCCCTTTGTCCCGGCTGGTGAGCGTGAGTCCAAGCGTCCGTGAAGCGAGCTTCGCGTCGTCGTGAAACAGCTCGTAGAAATCCCCCATGCGAAACAGGAGGAGCGCATCGCCGCAGGCCGCCTTGGCGTCGAGATATTGCTGCATCATGGGCGAGGCGGCCATGACCGGGAATGTAGCAGCGGCGTGCGGAAGCGCGGAGGGGAGGTGGAGGACCAAGCACGAATGAGCAATGTCGAAGGTTGCAGGTCCAACGTCCAAGGTTGAATTTCGAAGGATGGAACTCGAACGTCGAGGATCTGTTGGCTTCGCTGTTCGATTACACTGATCGATCTACTAGTTGTGGGGCTCTTCTCCACGATCACCCTCTGAGCAGTGAGTCAGCCCGATGTGCCGGTTCGTCCTTTTCTGGATCGTGGGTCTCGCAGCGGCGGCGATCGGATTGAGTGCGGCCGCCCAAGAGCCCGAGGCTCGGGCCGTGCCGTCGCACGGCTATGCGAAGACGATCGTCCTCACGCATGGCGACGCGCGGGCGGTCCTGTCGCCGGAAGCAGGGGGCCGCGTGCTCGAGTTTTCTCGCGGCGGGAAAGACGCGATGTGGTTCGATGCGGGCGAAGCCGAGCGGCTGCCCGGCCAAGGCGAGCGATCGAGTGCCGGCCGCTTCGATATTGGCCCCGAGCTCACGACGCCACGGCATCCGGCGCTTTGGGGGGGCGACTGGACGGGCGAGATCACCGGTGAGTGTTCCGCCCGGCTCACCAGCCAGCCGGATGAAGCGACGGGCGTGCAGCTCACGCGCGAATTTGAATTGTCCGTTGCAGTCGGCGTGCCGCGGCTCGACTGCAAGCAGACGATTCGCAATATCAGCGACGAAACGAAAGAATACTGCCACTGGGGCCGGTCGTTTTCGCCCGGGGGCGGCATCTGTGTCGTACCGCTGGCCGGGAAGAGCCGCTTTCCGAGTAAGTACGCCATGTACGAAGATAGCGCAATCATCAACGTCCGCCCCGAGGACCAAGAGATCCACGAGCGCGACGGCTTTCTCGAGATCCTCGCCCCGCCGCGCAAACCCAAGCTCGGGTTCGACTCGCAGGCCGGCTGGCTCGCCTACGTGATGCCGGGCGGCGGCCTATTCGTCAAGCGATTCAAGGTCGAACCCGACCGCGTTTACAGCGAAGCGGCAGGGCTGACAATCTCCGTTTGGTATCCGGCCGGCGCACGAATCGAACTGGAGCCGATCGGCCCCCGCGAGCGACTCGCACCAGGCGAGACCGCGTCGTTCACCGAGGAGTGGTTTCTCCTCGACATGCCATATCCGCGGGCTGGCCAGCAGCTCGACCTGGTGCGGCTGCGAACTCGGGTCGAAGAGTTGCGGCAGTAGCCAGGAAATGTAGCGGCCGCAGATGAACCCGGTTGAACGCGGATTCGTGGGAGTGCGGGTCGTGTTGCGTCCGCTGATCGGCGTCCATCCGCGACAATCTGCGGCTACTTCCTTGGGTGTCGCGGCAATCGACCTTAGAAGTCGATATCGAACCGCATCCCGGCGATGTGTGTTGTGCTGTCGCCCACCGGGGGGCGGTCGACCTGGGCGACGATGTACTCCCACTTCACACGAGTGTAAGGATTCAGATACCAGTTGAGTCCGATCGTTCCGTTGTGCTCGACGCCACCGACAATGTTCTCGTCGGTCAGGTCGATATACGACCAGCGGGCGGCGAGTTCCCAGGCTCCGCGGCCGTGGATGATCGGCCCGTCGCACGTCCGCACGCGGAAAAAATCTTCGAATGGAATGACCCGGTCATGGATTCCCAACTTCTTGTTGTACGGCCGGTGCTCGCCCGTCAGGAAGTAGCTGACGAAGGCGTAGGCTCCCTGAAACGCCAGTTCCGGCCCGCCATTCTGCTCGACGGGGACGTACATGTACTCGGCCTGAAACGAGAGCGGACCGGCAATCCAAGCCAACTCCGCGCCGAAGAGCTGGTTGTGCTCGGCAGAAATTAAACCCGTGTTGACAAATGGCTGGACGCTGGCGGGTGTGGGCGTGCCGGGGCGCGCTTCAGGGAACGGGGCGAAGAAGAGATTTCCGTTCGGCGGCGTGCGATAGCTGTAGCCGCCGCCGACATGAATGTACGACCGGCCCTCCGAGGCTTCGTCGTAGAACGGCAGCCACGTCAGGCGGCCGGTTAGTGCCTGGCCTCCCGCGTCCATGAACTGGTCGCCGTAGTTGTCGCTGTTCGAAGCGAACCAGCCGATCGACCAGGTGCCGTTTTCGTCGTTACCGTAGGTGTCGTAGGCATTGATCCCCGTGTTGCGAGCCGGGGCGAAGGCGTCAGCCAGGGAATGCTCCATGAACGTGTGGTAGCGATTGAACGTTATGCGATTGAGCGAAAACGGCTCGAAGAAGTGCCCCACGCGGGCGTTGCCCAAGAGCGGCAAGTCGTGCATCCCGACAAACACATCGAGAAATGACGGCCGCCCGGGAAGCGCAAAGTCGAAGCCGATTGCGTACTCGACCGTTTCGAAGGCTTCGCCGCGGGCCGTCAACCGCGCCCGGCGAAAGTAAACGCCGTCGTTGATATCGCCCAAAGCCGCTTGGCTCTCTGCGTCCTGTCCAAAGTACAAATAGTCCGTCTGCAATTGCCCACCGATCTGAAACGTCGGCTTTTTCTCGGCATCGGCCTTGCGTTTGGCGTCGGCCGACGAGAGCCGATTCACTTCGGCCTCCAAAGCAGCGAGCCGATCATTGGTCGCAGATGGCTCTACATAGCCCGCTTGCAGGCTTGAGTCGAAGTCGGCCGGCAGCCGGTAGGGAAGCGGATCGAGCCCCTCTTCTAACGACTGTCCCCGGGCCAAAGTGCCGGTCGCCAACAGCAGGCAGCCGGCGACTATGCTAGTAAGTGGCACTCTCGCAAATTGTTCAGTGCGTTGCATCATTGCCTGACGTCCCACCTTGGCCACGACTCGATCGCTCTTCCGTTGGCAACTTGGCTGGGACATGAAACAACTGTCGACTCGGCTTCACCAGAGGCACAGCTGAGTCCGCCGAGCTTTGGATCCGCTGGTTATCGAACAAACTGCGCGACATCGAGTTTAATGCGATCGTCATTTGCCGCAGGGGCAGCAGTCGACCGCTTGGATTTCCCACTTGTAGCCGCACTTGGTACATTCGAAATCAACCTTCTTCAGCACCTTGACGGTCTTTACCTTGCCGCACCGCGGCGGCTCGCAGCACTTTTCCCACGGCCAGCGGACCGCGGGAATGCAGATCTGCTTGCACTCGACTTCCCAGCAGTGCTGCTTTTCCTTGAGCGGCACTTGCACCGGGCGGCAGACGGCACAGCCGCACTCCGGACAGCCGTGACCCTGAATGCCTCCCGCGCGGGCTATCGTCGAAACAAACAGCAGCAGCGCGGCCAGCCAGACCTTGTTCGATCGGGCCAGGCGCGGGAGTCGTCCGAACATGGAACAAACCTCGGGATGTGGGGAAGCAAACGGCTGACGGCGGGCCGCAGGAATGAACCCGCTCGCGGTTCGGCCGACTCTAGGCGATGTATCGAAAATGCTCGCCCTATCCAATGATTCGGATCGTCCGACTTTGACGGACGATGGAAAGTATGCTCCAATTTCAGTTGTAATGTCTGAAGTGCACCCTGTTGTGGTAAATTGTGCCGATTGGCGAATCGATACAGCCCGCAGCGCGCCGCTCGTCGTCGCCTGCTTTGTGCCGGGAATCGCAACTTCCGGTTCCGGAGAGACCGCATGCGTACGTCGATGGCCGGGATTTTGGCGATCCTGATCTTGGCTCCGTTTTTCGGCTGTCAGAAGCAGCGCGGCCCGGCAACTGGCGGAGCGCCGATACGGACCCCGCCCGCTCCTGCGCCGGCGGTGCCCGCGGCAGTTCCGGCCGCGCCTGCAGCGGCACCGGCCACCACCGCACCCGCAAACGCCCCCGGCGAGGAAGCTGTTAGCAGTGCGCCCGGCACGCCCCCCGCCAAAAAGCTCGACGTCAAATTCCTGCCCAATGCCTACCAGCTGCACGAGAAGGTGATCTCGGGCGGCTTGCCCGAGGGAGAGCCGGCGTTCGAAGAGCTGGCTAAACTCGGCGTGAAGACGGTGATCAGCGTCGACGGGGCGAAGCCCGATGTCACGGCGGCGAAGAAGTTCGGTCTGCGGTACGTCCATCTGCCGCACGGCTACGACGGCGTGCCCGAGAACCGTGTGCAGGAACTAGCCAAAGCAGTGCGCGAATTGCCCGGGCCGGTGTACATCCATTGCCATCATGGCAAGCACCGCAGTCCGGCGGCGGCGACCGTGGCCTGTGTCGCGGCGGGACTCGTCGATCCGTCGCAGGCGGTCGGAATTCTCCGCGTGGCCGGGACGAGTCCGAACTACGAAGGGCTGTACGACTCGGCCCGCTCGGCGCGGAAGCTGGAGGCCAAGTTGCTCGACGAGCTGAAAGCGGAGTTTCCCGAGGCCGCGAAGATTCCGCCGCTGGCCGAAGCGATGGTTGGCCTGGAGCACACGCACGATCACTTGAAGAAGATCGAAGCCGCCGGCTGGCGGCCGCTGGCCGAACATCCGGATCTCAAGCCGTCGCACGAGGCGCTGCTCTTGCGCGAGCACTTCACGGAAATGGCCCGCACCGAGGCGGTCATGGCCGAGCCGGATCGCTTTCGCACCATGCTGACCGAGAGCCTGGCGGCCGCGAAGGAGCTCGAGGATTTGCTCGGCAAAGAGGGATTTGGCGACGATCCGGCACATGCCCAAGAGGCAACGGCGATCCTGGCCCGCGTCTCGGCCAACTGCAAGTCGTGCCACACGGAGTATCGCGACGTGCCGCTGGGAAAGAAAAGCGGGGTGGCACAATAGGGCTGCTAAACGGTGGTTCGGCAGGAGATTGGACCAACCGATTGAAAGGCGCTGGCCAGAGCTGCAGGGATATCTCACGAGTCACGAGCATGACAGCCAAAGTCAATCAGCAAACTCCGTGCTCGATTTGCGGCAAGACCTTCCCGACGCGCGCTCTCGTACCAGCCTCCGCTGTGCGGGAGGTCATTGTCAGGGAGATTCTTCAGGACCATCCCGATTGGTCTCCAGAGAGTTCCATCTGCCGATCTGATCTGAACCGGTATCGAGCGCAATATGTTCATTCCCTGCTCAAGACAGAAAAGGGAGAGCTTACCTCCCTGGAGCAAGATGTCGTGCGCAGCCTGCGGGAACACGAACTACTGGCCAAGAACGTCGAAGCGCAGTTTGAGCAAGAGTGGTCGTTTGGTGAACGGTTGGCGGATCGCCTTGCCGCTTTCGGCGGAAGTTGGACCTTTCTGATCTGTTTCGGCGCGCTTCTCGCGCTGTGGATCGCGATCAACTCGCTCGTCATGGCGTCGCGTCCGGTGGATCCCTATCCGTTCATCTTGCTCAACCTCATCCTGTCTTGCCTGGCTGCGATCCAGGCTCCGATCATCATGATGAGCCAGAACCGCCAGGAAGCCAAGGATCGCCTGAGGTCGCAGCATGACTACCAGGTTAACCTGAAGGCGGAACTCGAAATCCGACATCTTCACGAAAAACTGGATCATCTGTTGCTGCAACAGTGGGAACGGCTGGCGCAGATTCAAGAGATTCAGCTCGAACTGATGTCGGAACTCGCGAGGAAGGGATGACGGCGAAAAGCGGCGGTGGGTTTTTCCGTATCAGCGACGAACCAGAACTTTGCTGCGCGATATTCCGGAGGCGCGGGGTTACGCGCGCCCCCGCAGCATCCCGTCCCAGTACAGCCGGGGGAGGGCATAGGCCTTGAGCAGGTACATGCTGAGGCGTTCTTTCGATTGATCGACCGGAAACGTTTCCTGCGGCTTTCCCTCGTAGTCGAACTCCGCCAGGACGAGCTTGCGGCTCGCCCCGCATGGCCGAGAGCAGGTTGCGGACGACGACGGGGGCTTGCTTGCGAATGGCGGCCCCGGTTTTCGATGTGGGGAGGCCGCTGCAGTCGCCGATGGGGAAGACATTCGGAAACCGCGGGTGCTGCAGCGTGAACTTGTCGACCTCGACCCAGCCGGCAGGCCCCGCCAGCGGACTTTGCTTGATGACGTCCGGCGCACTCATCGGCGGCGTGACATGCGCCATATCGTAGGGAATCGTGACTCGCTCATGCGTGGCGAGGTGCTCGAAGATCGCCTCTTTCCGCTCGGGATGCAGTTCGACCAGGTTGTGCTGCAGGCGGAGGTCGATCGCTTTGCGGGCCACGACCTTCTCCAGCGTTCGCCGGTATTTCTCGACGGCGAAAAGAGCGCTTTGCGCCGAGGCGAAGATCACCTGCGAACGATCCCGCACGCCGACGCGGCGAAAATGATCGTCGGCCAGGTACATGATCTTCTGCGGCGCGCCGCCGCACTTCACCGCGGTGCTCGGCATCGTGAAGAGCGCCGTCCCGCCGCGGAAGTTGCGAATGCACTCCCACGTATAGTCGACGTGCTGGTAGGAGTAGTTGCTGCACAGGCCGTTGCGCCCGAGTCCCTCAGCGAGTCCCGGAATCTTGCCCCAGTCGATCTGAATGCCGAGCGCCACGACAAGGTAGTCGTAGGTGATCGTCTGGCCGCCGCTCGTGACGATCGCGTTTTCGGCGGGGCGGAATTCGGCGACCGATTCTTGAATCCAATCGGCTCCGCGGGGAATGAACGCCGATTCGGCCCGCTCGCTCTGCTGTTTGGGAAAGACCCCCGCCCCGACCAGCGTCCAGAGCGGCTGGTAATAGTGTTTCTGCGACGGTTCGACGATCGCCAGGTCGTACGTCTTCAGCTTGCGGCGGAGCTGCGCGGCGACGGTGATTCCCGCCGTCCCGCCCCCCACGACCAGGATGTTGTAGTGCCGCTTCGCGGCTGCAGTCGGCATGAGCGGTTCCTCTACGGTTTGGCGGGAACGGCGTGATTCTTGTGAACTTCGTCGAAGCCATTCTTGAGAAACAGCGATACGACTTCGGCATGGGCCTGGATCAGCTTGGCGACGTACGGATCATCGGATGTTTCGACCACACGGACGCCTTGCTTGGTTTTCTCATAGGCAAACTGGATTTTCTCAGCATGCCGAAAGACCTCGGCAAACAGCGGATCGCGGAGATGAATCGGACTTCCCCCTTCGACCCGCTTTTTCATCGACCCGACATGCTTTCGAATGGCCGCGGCGACGGCCGGATTGTCCGACTCGGTCAGGGTTTCGACCCCGCCATCGATCGGCTTCACGGTGCGGCGGATCTCGGCTCGGTGGGTGAGCAGCTCGTGAAACAGGTCGCGGTCGGCCTGCATGGCTGCATCGCCGCCGCGTCCCATGCCGCCCTGACCCATGCCACGCTGTCCCATTCCACCCTGTCTCATTCCACCCTGACCCATGCCGGCGCGGCCCGCGCCACCCTGTACTGCGGCGCCCTGTCCTCCACCACCCTGTCCTCCGCCACCCGGCCCTTTCCCTTTGCCACGCGGGCCCATCCCTTCTTGCCCGGACAACGGTCCTGCGAGCAATAGCGCCGCACCAACCACCAGCAACACCATCATTCGGTGACTCATGATTCGATCCTTGTTCGTGACCACAGCGGGAGCAGGAATTGTTGATTAGTGCATCAAAAGATACGCGTACCCGGCGAGTTGCTTGTTCACATTCACCGTCATCGCCGAGGCGGCGACCGTCAGTTCCGGAGCGACGTCGGTAAGGGGATACTTATTGCGGGCCAGCGACTGGCCGCAGACAAATGTTTCGACGCCGTGTTTCTTGAGTTCAGCCAGGAGTAGGCGATTGGGATTGTTCGTGATCGGGCCCGCTGTCCCCTCGGTGCCGGCGGCGGCGGCGACCGCTTTCGCGTAGGCCGCATCGTCCAGGGCGCACCGCGTCGCCTTACCGTGCAGGACGAGTGCCAATTTCACGTCGGTCGTTTTGTTGCCGGCCTGGGCATTCAGGTTGAGGTACCGCGCGACGGTCTCCAGCGCCCGGTTCGCCTCGCCCGGCGGGCTGTCGGCCGTGATGTCGAAGACGATCTTCGCTCCCCGCTGAGGCATCTCGGCGACGTCGGGCTGGACGGCGATCCCGCCGTAACCCTGGATCAGGGGAAACGCGAACTCCGGTTCTTGGGCTCGCGCGGAAACCGCCACACCAAGCCCCATCGCCAGCGACAACACGACAAACAAACGCATGACTAGCTCCCCAGATTGCGAACGATGACAAACAATCCCACGGCGACGATCGCCGTGGCAAACACCTGTTGCAGCCTCGGTCCCGCCAGGTTCCGGGCAAGCGCTGTCCCTGCAAACAAACCGCCCACGCTGCCCAGCAAAAACGGCATGCCAACGTCCCACGGCACCCGATTGCCGGCCATGAAATGCCCGGTGATTCCCGATAGGCTCACCAGCGAGATCACGAGCAGCGACGTGCCGATGGCCCGCTCGATCGCCAAACCGCTGAACGTCACCAGCGCCGGAACGATCAGAAACCCGCCGCCGACGCCAAACAGTCCCGTCAGAAGGCCCGTCGCCAGCCCGATTCCGGCGAGCAAGAGGGCGCACGGTGACGTGAGCCGCAGCTTTCCGCTGGCATCGCGGCGGCAGGTCGGGCCGCGCCGATCTGCGTCGGATACGCCGCTGGCCGGAACGCACACGGCCTGCGGCTGTTGTCGCGCCGCGAGCAGCAGCATCCGCGCGGCGATCACCACCATCAGCGTGCCGAAGAGAGTCAGCACGACCGCTTCGGGCAATTGCCGGGCGAGCCACGCTCCGACAGGCGCGGTGAGCATTCCCGCGACCGCAAAGAGGAGCCCCGTGGGAAACTCGACGAGCTCGGCCCGGGCCCGCTGCACGAGGCCGACAAGCGCCGTCGCTCCCACGGTGACGAGCGACACGCCGACCGCCTCGCGAGGGTCGACCGCCAGGCCGTATACGAGCAAAGGCACGGCAAAGATCGCCCCGCCCCCGCCCGTCAGCCCGAGGGAAAATCCCACGAGCGTGCCAAATACGAGACCGAGGGGGGACATGACGAAACTCCGCGTGACGCTCAAGCAACGCCGTTCACGATCCGTTCTGGGTACGCATTCGTGGGCCACGAAAAGCACGACAAGGCACAAAAAGGGGTGGGCGAGAAACTGGCCCGCTTCTCGTGTCTCTTTGTGTTTTTCGTGGCCATTTCGTCCTTCCTCACGCCTTCGTCGGTGCCGTCTCGTACGGCAGCTTCGACGCCGACCAGGCCTTGAACCCGCCGACCAGGTCGAGGACGTTCTTTCGGCCTGCTTGAGCGAGCACGCTGGCTGCAATCGCCGAGCGATAGCCCCCTTCGCAGTGCACGACCACCGCGCGGTCCTGCGGAATTTCGGCAATCCGTTCGCGCAAGTGGTTGAGCGGCACATTCCGGCTGCCGGCCAGGTGGGCCGCCTGCCACTCGCTCGGGGCTCGTACGTCGATCACCACCGGCGGGGCATCGCTGGCCAGCTCTTCCGCCAGGGCGACGGCCGTCGTCCGGTCGATCCGGGCGACGAGTTCCGGCGTGTCCCGCAGCGCGTCCATGCCCCCTTGCAGGTAGCCGGCCACGTTGTCGAAGCCGATCCGGCCCAGCCGCATCACCGCTTCTTCCTCGGTTCCCGGTTCACCGATCACGACGATCGGCGCATCGTGGCGGAGCATCGTGCCGCACCAGGTGGCATACTTCCCCTGCAGGGCGATGTTTAGCGAGCCCGCCAGGTGCGCGCCCTCGAAGTCGACCGCGTCCCGCACATCGAGGAGCTGGGCTCCTTGATTCCGCAGGCGGAGCACCTCCTCGAGCGGCAATCCGCGCAGCGACTTTTCGAGCGTGGACTCGAGCGACGGCCGTTCTTGCCGGTTGCGGATCGCGTCGTGCACAAAGTAGGCCGGCGCTTCGGGCTGCTCGGCCGTCACGAGACGTTTAAATTCCTCGCGGCTCATCGGCTGCAGGGCGTAGTTAAACTTTTTCTGTTCGCCGATCGTCGAGACGGTTTCCTTCGAGAGGCTTTTGCCGCACATCGAGCCGGCTCCGTGCGCCGGATAGACGAGTGTCGCGTCGGGAAGCTTCGTCAGCTTGTTCGTGATCGAGTCGTAGAGCATGTCGGCCAGTTCATCGGCCGTGACACCGATCGAGGCCAAGAGGTCTGGCCGGCCGACATCGCCGATAAACAGCGTGTCACCCGTCAGAACGGCCAGCGGCTGATTGGCGTCCTTCGCCAGGTCGTAGACCAGGATCGAGATTCCCTCGGGCGTATGGCCGGGTGTTTCCAGGATCGCCAGCCGAACGTCGCCGAATTCGATCGCGTCACCGTCCTTCAGCTTGACGAAGTCGAACTCCGCTTCGGCCCGGCTGCCGAGATAGATCTTGGCCCCAGCCCGATTGCGAAGCTCGATGTGCCCCGCGAGGAAGTCGGCATGGAAGTGTGTCAGGAAGACGTGCTTGATCTGGTAACCGCCGGCAGCCGCATCGGCCAGGTACTGCTCGATGTCGCGCTGCGGATCGACGACCGCTGCGGTCTTGGTCTTTTCGTCGGTAATCAGGTACGACGCATGCGACAGGCAACCGAGATAGTATTGTTTGATGTTCATGGCTTGATGGCTCCGAAAAATGTTCTCCCGAACTCCGCTTTCCTCACTGTGCGGCAGCGACCGGGTACTGTGGCAATTCGCGCACCTTCGTCATACCTTGCACACCTGTCCCTGCCCCGTGGCGGACGTTTGGTTCCAGGGCATCCGGGCGAGCAGCATCGCCATGCCGCACGTATCGGTGATCCCTGCAAACATGAGGCCCGCCCCCACAAAGGCCGATAGCGCGGCAAAGTAGGGATGGACCGTGAGAGCCAGGACCGCACCAGTAAGAACCAGGAAACCCGCCGCGATACGGACCTGCCGCTCGAGCGACATGGCCTTCTGGCCGCGGACGACCGGGAGTCCCGCGACGTCCCAGGCCTGCGTGCCTCCTTCGACGTTCACCACCTGCAGCCCCGCAGCAGCCAGCTTGTCGCAGGCCTGCTTGGCCCGGCTGCCGGAGCGGCAGATCACATAGAGCGGCTCGCCCCCCGAGTCCTTGCGGCGGGCGGCAATCGCCTGCGGATCGAGCCGATCGAGGGGCTCGTTCCTGGCAAAATCGACGTGCACCTCGCGGAATTCGACCGGCGTGCGGACGTCGATCAGGTCGATTTTTCGGCCGCTTTTCTTGAGTTCGGCCAGGGCTTGCGGGGAAATGGTGGCAGTCATGACTGGGATTCTCCTGTTAATATGTTGTTACGTCGGAATGTGACGATATGTTTGGCAAAAAAGAGAAACGAGTGTTCAGGACGTCAGTTGCCCACGCCAAACCGCCCTTCGACACAGGTCATGATGTCGGCCAGGTGAGGTTCGGCGATCGTGTAGTAGACAAAACGGCTCTCCTTCTCGGCCGCCAGGAACCCGCACCGCTGCATCAGGCGGAGGTGCTCGGAGGCCATGTGACTCGGAATGTCGCACGCTTCGGCCAGTTCACCGACGGTATACCTTCCCTGGAGCAACATCTGTACCATCCGCAACCGATGCGGGTGGGCCAATGTCCGCAGGCACTCGGCCGCCTGGTTCAAGGCGTCGAGTCCGGTCAATTTCAGTTTCGTCTTGGCGGCCATGTTCTCGTCTCCACAGCTGATTGTATCGGAATATCACGACATGTCAAGACAATCAATTCCTAGATTCCGAAAGAATTCGGCCGTTGCCCCAACATTTGACCCACCCCGGCTGATGGACCAAAATCGACACGGGATGGGGACGACTCATCCGGCGCAACTCCGACTCTCCCCCCGCCCCCGCGATCATGTCCGCTGCAACCCTCCGTGCTCGAGCTTCGTTCGGCGCGTTCGAACTGCTCGCCGTCGCTAGCAGCCTGCTCGCCAGCGCCGTGGCCTTGGCGCAATCGCCCGTCATCCGGCCGAATGTCGTCCTGATCGTCGCCGATGACCTGGGATATGGGGAGCTGGGGTGTTACGGCGGCCGAGAGATTCCAACCCCCGAGATCGACGCCCTGGCGAGCGCCGGAGTTCGCTTTACCAGCGGCTACGCGACCGCGCCGTTTTGTGCGGCTTCGCGGGCCGGACTCCTCACCGGCCGCTATCAGACGCGGTTTGGCTTTGAACTGAATCCGATTGGCCCGCAGAATGCCGACCCGGCGATCGGGCTGCCGACTGGCGAACGGACGATTGCCGACTACCTGCGCGAAGCGGGCTATGCCACCGGCCTCGTCGGCAAGTGGCATCAGGGAGGGACCGCCCGCTTTCATCCGCAGCGCCGCGGTTTCGACGAGTTCTTTGGCTTTCTGCACGAGGGTCACTTCTACGTCCCGCCGCCGTGGCGGGGGCACGTCACTTGGCTGCGGCGCAAGGCGCTTCCCGCGGGTTCACAAGGCCGCTGGACTTCGCCCGACGGGCGCACCGTCTGGAGCACGCACATGCGCAGCTTCGAGCCGGCCTACGACACCGACAACCCGATCCTGCGGCAGAGCCAGCCGGTGGAAGAACCGGCCAACCTGACCGATGCCTTCACCCGAGAGGCCGAGAGCTTCATCGAGCGGCATGCCGAGCAGCCGTTCTTTCTGGTCCTCGCGTACAGCGCGGTCCACAGTCCGCTGCAGGGGGCCGACGCGTACCTGGCCAGGTTTGCCCACATCGACGATATCCAGCGGCGGATTTTTGCTGCGATGCTCGCGCAGCTCGACGACGGCGTCGGCCGGGTGCGAAAGAAGCTCGTCGAGAGGGGCATCGCCGAACGTACGCTCGTGATCTTCCTTTCCGACAACGGCGGGCCGACACGGGAGCTGACGTCAAGCAATTGGCCGCTGCGCGGCGAGAAAGGGGAGCTCCTCGAAGGGGGCATTCGCGTCCCGTTCATCGTGTCGTGGCCAGGGAGGCTTCCCGCGGGAAAGAACGAATCGCGAGTGGCGAGTAGTCTCGACCTGTTGCCGACGATTCTTGCCGCTGCGAATATCCCGCCTAGCAAGGATCTCGATGGCGTGAGCCTGTTGGAGCCGCTCATGGCCGCCGATTCACAACCGATCCGCCGCGCGCTCTACTGGCGGATCGGCGGCCGGGCGGCGTTTCGCCAGGATCAGTGGAAGCTGCATCGCGGGGCTGCGAATCGGCCGTGGGAACTGTACGATCTGGAAACTGACCCCGGCGAGTCGCGGAACCTGGCTGAGAAGAGCCCGCAGCAGTTAGCGAGGCTCGTCGCAGCGTGGACAAAGGTCGATGCGGAAATGATTGATCCGCTGTGGGGAGGTCAGAGGACCGGGGAACAGGGTACAGGGAAGTCGGAGAGCAGCATTCGGAAACCAATGACAAGTGAACAGTGACAAATGACCAACCTTTCCATTCGGTGCCTCGTATTTGCGGCGCTGGCGCTGGCTACGACGAATTGTCCGGCTGCCGAGCTGCCGAATATCCTGTGGCTGACGAGTGAAGATCACGGCCCACAAATGGGTTGTTACGGCGACAAGCTGGCCCGCACGCCGAATGTCGACGCCCTGGCGGCGAAGGGGATGCTCTTCCGACGGGCTTGGTCGTGCGTGCCCGTTTGTGCGCCGGCCCGCTCGGCGATCATCGCGGGGATGTACCCATCGAGCACTGGGGCGCTGCACATGCGGTCGATGGTGCCGATGCCGGCCAATACGCAGATGTATCCCGAAATTCTCCGGGGCGCGGGATACTACTGCACAAATAACAGCAAGGAAGACTACAACCTGGCTAAGCCCGCAGACCTGTGGGACGAGTCGTCGCCGCGGGCCCACTGGCGGAATCGACCGCAGGGGAAGCCGTTCTTCGCGATCTTCAATTCGACGAAAAGTCACGAGAGCCAGATTCGCACGCGGCCGCACACGCAGGTGACCGACCCGAACCTGGTCCGCGTTCCCAAGTTTCATCCCGATACGCCGGAAGTCCGCCAGGACTGGGCTCAGTACTACGACAAGGTGAGCGAGGCCGATGCCGACGCCGGACTGCGACTGGCGGAACTGGCCGAGGCGGGACTCGCCGACGAGACGATCGTCTTCTACTACGGCGACCACGGCACCGGCATGCCCCGCGGCAAACGGTGGCCGGCCAATCTCGGGCTGCATGTGCCGCTCGTCGTCTATTTCCCGGAGAAGTGGAGGAACCTCGCCCCGAAGGAGTATGAGGTAGCCGGCAAATCCGACCGGATGGTTAACTTTGTCGACCTCGCGCCGACGCTGGTGAGCCTCGCCGGGATCAAGCCGCCCGCCTGGATGCAGGGGCATGCCTTTGCCGGTCCGTACCAGACCGAGCCGCAGCCGTACCTGTTTGGCGAGCGGGGTCGGATGGACGAACGGCAGGATCTGGTGCGGAGCGTTACCGACGGCCGCTATGTTTACCTGCGGAACTATTTTCCACACGTCTCGCAGGCCCAGCGCGTCTCCTACCAGTTTCAGACGCCGACGACTCGCATCTGGTGGGAGCAGTTCGACGCCGCCAAGACCAACGGGCCCCAGTCGATTTTTTGGACCGTTCCCAAGGCGCCGGAGGAACTGTATGACCTGCAAAACGACCCCGACGAGGTCGTGAATCTAGCCAATTCGCCCGATCATCGCGAAGTGCTCGAGCGGCTGCGCGGGGCGGTGCGCGACCACATCCTGGCCATTCGCGACGTGACGTTCCTTCCCGAAAGCGAAATGTTCCGCCGGTCCCGCGGGAGCACTCCGTACGACATGGCCCGCGACGATGTCCGGTATCCCCTAGAGCGGATCCTCGCGGCGGCCGAACTGGCCTCCAGTCTCGATCCGGCCGCGACCGGAAAGCTCGTCGAGCTGTTGTCCGACAACGACCGAGGGGTGCGGTACTGGGGAGGGCTCGGGCTCTTGATGCGGGGCGAACGGGGCGTTTCCGAAGCGGCCGAGCCCCTCCGAAAGGCGTTGCTCGACGATTGCCCGGAAGTGCGGATCGTCGCGGCCCAAGCCCTGGCCGAGTATGGGGCCGCCGGCGATCGCCTGCGGTCGCTTGCCGTCCTGGGGAAGCTGGCGGTTCCGGCGACGAATGGGCAACTCGTAGCGATGCATGCGTTGGCCGCCATCGAAGGCCTGGGAAAGAAAGGGGAGCCGCTCGTCGAAACGATCCAGAAGCTCGACCCGAAAGGCCCCTCGCCGCACGCCCGCTATAACGAATACGTCCCCCGCCTGATCCGGACCATCACGGGCGCGACCGAGTGACCGGCGTCGGCCGACATTTTGATCCGGCGCTTTCCTTCCCTCAGCCATCTTTTTCCTGCCGCTCCCTTGCCGCGACTGATTCTGACGATCGAGTCGACTTGCGACGAAACCGCGGCCGCGGTCGTTGCCGAGGACCTGACGGTCCGCGCGTCAGTAGTCGCTTCGCAGGACGAACTGCATCAGCGGTTTAGCGGCGTCGTCCCCGAAATCGCCGCCCGAGCTCACGTGCAGCGGATTTTACCGGTGATCGACGAAACGCTCCGGCGGGCTGGCGTGTCGCTGGCCGAGTTGGACGCGATCGCTGTGGCCAACACACCCGGACTCGCCGGATCGCTCCTCGTTGGCGTGGTGGCGGCCAAAACACTGGCGCTGGCTACTGGCAAGCCGCTCCTCGCCATCAACCATCTCTATGCCCACATCTATGCTTGCCGGATGGCCGCCGGGCGCGAGATCTTTCCCTGCGTGGGGCTCGTCGTAAGCGGCGGACACTCGAGTCTTTACCGCTGTGCCGGGCCAGTCGACTTTATCTACCTCGGCGGAACGATCGACGACGCTGCCGGGGAGGCGTTCGACAAGGTGGCCCACATGCTCGGTCTGCCGTATCCCGGCGGACCGGCGATCGCCCGAGCCGCCGAGCGGGGCAATTCACGGGCGCATGCTTTTCCGCGTGCTCTGCTCTTCGAGCGCGAGCGGCTCGATTACAGCTTCAGCGGTCTCAAGACGGCAGTTCGCTACGCGATTGCGGGCCCCGGCCGACCCGATTTTTCCGCGGTCACGCTCACCGGGCAGCAAGTGGCAGATCTGGCCGCCAGCTTTCAGGCGGCCGTCGTCGACATCCTGGTTGCCAAGGCGATCCTGGCGGTCGAGCGGACGGGACTCAAACGATTGTGCGTCGGCGGCGGTGTGGCGGCCAACCGCGCGCTGCGCGCGTTGCTCGCTGCAGAGACGGAGGCCCGCAGCATCGACCTCGTCATCGCGCCGCCAGAACTCTGCACCGATAACGCGGTGATGGGGGCAATTGCCTTCGAACGGCTGCGGGCCGGTCAGTTCGAATCGCTGGACCTCGATGCGGTGCCGGGACTCGTCCGACACGCATCGTAGCCAGTGGCGACAAAAAAACGCCGCGACTGGTCAGTCGCGGCGTTCAGTTTCACGCGCCATCGTTGGCCTATCAGCCAGCGAGTCGGTTTAGAAGAATCCGCCCCCCTGGCCGCCGCCGAAGCCGATGCCGCCGCCGGCCCCTTGGCCGCCGCCCTGCGTCTGGCTGTCGCCTGTCACGAAGTTAAACGTCGAGACTTCGTTGATCTGCGAGAAGAACGGGAACGGCGTGATGCGGACATACCGCCGATCGGCCGAGATGACTGCGGTCGCCTGGAAGCCGGCTCCTTCGGGGAAGTTCTGAATCACCGGACGATAGCCGACCGCGCCGCGGCGGAAGAACGGCATTCCCAAACCATTCTGATTGGCGAGCGTCCAAGCCAGAGCGAAGTTGCGGGCCGCTTCGGTATCCTGCATCCCGGCGAGCTGCTGGGCCAGGATCTGGCGGTTCATCGCGTTCTGCACCTTGGCAATGTTCGCCACTTGCGCTTCGGGCAGTGCGTCCTTCCGGCGGCCGCCGGGGACGTCGAACGTCACGACGGCGTTCTTTTCGCCCAGCGGAATCTGCTGGTGAATCACGCGCTGCTCGGGCGTGCCGTAATCGGTGTAGATGTCGATCGTCACCTTGTTACCGGTCGGCCGGCCCCAGATGTTCTTGAGCAGAACCCGGTACTCACCGCCGAAGCCCTCGCTGCAGACATAGGTTTCCGAGAACCCTTTGAGCGACGACTTCTCGGCCGAAGCCGCGACATCTCCCAGGTGGACGCCGCCGCTGGTGGTCCGCTGCTGGCGGGACGAGCAGATCGTGCCGGCGGGCTCTTCGATCAGCAGATCGACGTCCGCGTCACCCGTCCAACTTACCTCGACGACTACGTCCCGCTGGCGGGCAGCTTGAATCGCCGCGTCGAACTTCGCTGCGTCGTCCTGCTTGCCGGCGGCAAGCAGCTTCTCGAACGTGTCCTTGGCTACGCGAAACGCGTGCTTCGGAATTTCGAGCTGTTCGCTGGTCCACGACTGCCGCAACAGACCAGCGGTCGCCCACTGGATACCGTCGATATCGTTCAGCCGCTGAGCCAGCTTCAGCCCTTCAAAGAACGGCTCCGGCCGATCGCGGTGGACGTCGCCCACCTGGCGATAGAGGCTCAGCGCCCGCGTGTGCAGCCCGGCGTTGTCCATGAACAGGGCGATGTACATCATCTCTTCCGGCGTAGTCGCGAAATCGACCGCCGACATGAGTGCCCGATCGAGATCCTCCGGCGAGGCATGATCGGCCTGCATGGCGATCCCCATGGCTTCGTACATCCACGATTCGACGATGCCGTGCCGCAGGGCAGCCTGCGTGATGGCGACGATCTCGCCGAACTTCTGCTCATCCATCCGCTGGCGAACGGTCTCCCGGACCTGGGCGAGCAGGTCGCGAGTGGCGCTCTGGGCGTCGTCGAGCGTCACAAGTTTGGCCTTTTGGGCCGCAAAGAACTTGTCCCACGCGGTGTCGACCGTTTCGCCTGCCGCGACAGTAACGGAAAGCGGCTTGGCCTTCACCTTGGCCTTGGCGGGCTGGGGGACAGCCTCTGCAGCAACCGCTGGAGCCGGGTCAGCCGTGGTCTTCTTGGTGCCAAGCGACAGTTCTTCTTCGACGGCAAACATGCCGCCCATGCCGCCCATGCCGCCGCCCATGCCGCCCATCCCCATGCCGCCCATGCCGCCCATGCCGCCCATCATGCCGCCACCCATACCACCCATGCCCATGCCGCCCATTCCCATCATGCCCATACCGCCACCCATGGCACCCATGCCTCCCGACTGAATCGGCACGACGAGATCGCCGACGTTGTACACCTTCGTCACCATGTTGTCGGGCGACTCGGCGTCTTCCGGCGTCGTGATCTGCAGCACTTCGTCCTTGACCATGTAGGTCAGTTCGAGTTCGCTGAGGAGAATCCGCAGGGCCGAGCGAAGCGTGATGCCGCTCAGGCTCTTGGTAATCGGCGTATCGATGTTGACCCCGGCGTCGGTCAGCGTCTTGGTCTTGAGCTCGATCGGAATCTCGTGCTCCGCCGCGAGGAAGGCCACCACGTCCTTGAGGGGCGTTTCAATGAAGTCGAACTTCCGGGCGGGCTGCCCCAGTTCGTCGTAGATCTTCTGCTCGGCGCCGCCCGGCTTCAGCAGGTCCATCGTCGAGTACTTCCGCTTCCGGTCGAGGCTGATCTTTTCCCACCACACCGGGTCGGGATAGACGATCGGCGGTTCATCCGGGAACGGCACATGCGAAACTTCCACCTGATAGAGCGTCCGCAGGAAGCCGTCCTGCCGGCGCTGCCAGAGTGTGCTCAGTTCCTGATAGTTACGCTGGAACCGACCCGCCGTGATCACCGAAGCGGCGATGGGCGTATTGGGCGCCAGCTCTTGAATCTCGGGAATAATCTCGTCGTCGGCGATGTCGTACCGTCCTTCGGCCATCAGCGACGTGAACCGATCCACGAGTTGCTTGAGCCGCTCGCCGCGGAGAAGGAGGGCCTGCGTGATCTGTTCTTGCTCGCGAGCCGCGGCGGCAATTTCTTCTCCACGGGCCCGACTATCCGCGACGACGATCTTCTGCTGGTTCGCTTGCCGGAGAGCGTTTTCGAGCTTCTGCCGCAATTGGGCTCGCACTTCGGCGAGCAAATCGGGCGAGGATTCGACCATCTCCAGAGCCTGTTTCAGAATCGCTTCAGCTCCATCGGGGTTCTCCCCCATCATCTGGCGAGCGTCGGCCAGTTCCTTATCGACCTGATTCTGCAAAATCTGCGATTTCAGTTCCTGGTTCTTCCGCACATCGGCGAGGAATCCCGGCGGTTCGGCCAGCACCTCTTCCAGCAAGCTTCCCGAGGCAGCCGGTTCGGCGGCACTCGCCAGCTTGAGTTCCGGTTCGCTGGCGATCTTCGGCGGAGCGGTGACTCCAGCCGCGAGCTTCGAGGCTGCTTCGCGCACGGCAATCGCGTTCGGATTCTTGGGATCGCGGGCCAGAGCCGCTTCGGCGACTTGCAGGGCGCCTTTCACGTTGCCCGCGGCCAGCGCTTCATGACCCAGCTTCGCGAGCTCTTCGGCGGTGGTCATCGTGATCTTGGCCGCCTGACGGAGCCCATCCGAACCGACCGTGGGGAGCGTCAGCCCGCGATCGACCTCAGCCATTTCCACCAGCTTCGGCAGGAAGGCAAAATCTTCGTTCGACTTTTCCGGCATCACATTGGCCACCAGTTCGACCGTCTGGCCGTTCATCTGGCCGGTGATCTTCACTTCGCCCCCTTCGGCGCTCGACAGCTTGCCGATCAGGACCGAGTCGCGATCGGTGCGCAGCGGCGGAGTGCTGGCGGGAAACGACTCTTGAACCGAAGCGGGAAGCGTCGTCTCGGTCGGCCAGATCACGCCTGCCGAGAGCGACTTGGCGAGCGCGTTGCCGGCGAGAACGGATGCATCGACGGTTCCCGAATCGGCCGCGACCACGCCGCCCGTGTGATTGGCCAGCGAGGCGAGGAATTGCATGTTTTGTTCGTTGCCAATGGCAAAGCTCGACACCGTCACCTGCTGCTTGGCCAGATCGGCCGTCAGCGCGCCGTACCACTCGGCACTGGGGAGCTTGGCCTTGCTCATGCCGTCCCCGAGATAGACGATCGTCTTGGCGGCCTCTGCACTGGCGAAGCTGGCCGCGGCGGTTCGCAGACCCGCGTCCATATCGGTCGCTCCCAGCGGAACGCGCTGCCGCAGTTTGGCGAGCCCCAGGGCCATTTCTTCGCTTCCTGCAGCGACAAAGCCCGCCGTCATCGGCACTGCTTTGACATCGACCGCCATCAACTTCACGCGGTCGTCAGCTCCGAGCCCTTTTAAGAGGGCGTCGAGCGCGACCAGCGCGTCGTCGCGGAAGGTGCCGGCTTGGCTTGCCGAGGTGTCGAACAAGACGACGACTTCCTTGGCCGTCGTGGGCTGGGCAGCAACCTTGGGCATCACGCTCAGCGCGAAATACGATTCGCCCGGCGCTTTCTCATAGGTCGCCAGCCGACCCACCGCTTCATCGCCCGCGGCGACTGCGGCCGTCGTCAGGGTCGCAATGACTGCGGTGACCTGCCACAACTGCCTGCTCTTAAACATGCGAACAACTCCACACACACCAAGTGGGATAAGGAAGCGCGAAAAAGCGCTAGTAGCACCGACCGACTCGGTCCGACTAGGGAGGCGGCGCATTGGCCACCTCCGTTCATCATATTTGCCATCCCGCGGCTTCGCTACCAAAAAATACGCTCTTCGCCGCTTGATATCCAGCACGACACAACCGAGTCCCGTGCAATCCAACTCGGCGAAATCCCGCACCTTGGCGAAAGCCGCGACAAAGGGCCGGGCGGCAAGTAGGCAAAGGGTGTGCCGCGCTGGCGAGGGGAACCCAGGGGCTCCGCGCCAGGGGCAAATGCCCGGTCCTGGCTGCTGAGCTACCTTAGAAAATTGTCGAGCTGTCCGCCCCGGGACGGAGGCCGGCGGCCGACGATGCGTCTCGGGTGTGGCGGACGATCACCGCGTAAAGCGTTAATTCACCGCAACTTGCGCTCCGTGACGGACCGGACGCGTCCCGGCCGACGCCGAGGGACCCGGGATCGCAAGTGCCTCCAGCGAGCCTAGTTCGTCGTTTGCCCCGCGACGGGGCGGGTCGCGACCTCGATTCCCGCTTCCTGGAGCCACTGGGCGAGCAACTCGCCGACCTTTTCTGCAACACGGTTCAACGACGCTACAGTAATTTGCAGCAACTCGGAGGTTCGGAGGGTGCCGACTGTTGCAGGCTGCAAGGACTGGGTGTCTCGTGCGGCAACAGCTGGCCGGTTTGAATCGGCTGGCACAGTTCCCGGTTCGCCGGCCTCCCGGTCGTGCCAGGCTGGCAGCGCCTCATAATCCTCCCACATCGGGCGGTAGAGCAGTTCATCGCGGCGTTTCTTCCCCAGTGCTTTCTCCTCGGCCGCTTCCCAATCGTCGCTCAACCGGGTTTCCAGCACCGCTCGCCAGGCCCGCTGGGCTGCCCCCCGAAAAATGGAGTTGGCTTCGTAATCCCAGCGGCGGGTTCGCCGAGGCGCGGGCTCGTCGGACGACGCAGGCTCCGTTCGGGCCAGCCGCGGCAGGTCCGCCAGCCGGGGCAATTCAGCCGGAGCAACAAAGGTGCTGAATAGCCCCACCAGATCGACCTGTTCGTCGCCACTTGGCAATGCCGGGCGGACGGCGTGAGTCGCATGACCAGATGTCGTCATCGCCGCGTCGTAAACTGGGTCGTAGTGCGACAGGTAGTCCAGAGGCGCCGGAAGCTGGCGAGTTGGTAGTTGGGCCAAAGCACGGTCGGTCGCGACACGAATTTCCGCGGGAGACAAGTCGCCGATCTCCGTCGACCAGGGAGCGCGGGACGCCAGACCAAATGCGGGGGGCGCGACCGAGACGTCGGCTGAGGCGATTGCCGTGTGGTCGGCCCATCCGGGGAGGTGCTCATCCGCCCGGGGAGAGCCGCTCGTCACGCCGCAGATCGCCCCGTCGGCCCGCTCGTCGGAACCCAGTTCAGGAATCGCCAATAGCAGCGGCTGTTCCGGAACCACCAGGACAAACACGGGGCCTCCCGGCCCGCGGCGCGGGGTATCGAGTCGACTCCCTCCGCCGGCGCTCGGCTGCTTTACGCGCGAGGCGGGACGGCTGGAAAGTCCTACAGCCAGCATGGCCAACGTCAAAAAGGCCAGCAGCATTCCGAAGGCGTAGTACGGGCGATTCACCAGCGAGTCTCCCTTCGATCCTTCACGCGGCGGTATCAACAAAGCAGCCCAAAACGTGCGGCCTGGCGGTGCGACGGGGGCGGCATTGGTGGGGCGGGGTGCGTTCGGGTAGGAACGCCTGCGAGCAGGCACATTCCAAATTGCCCGCTCACGAGAGAGGCCAATCAGCCTGCCTCGAATAGAGTCACTGGTGGCTATCGGAGACTGCCGGTTAGGGGCATTAGGCAATCGAAGTCGCCGCTGCGAGGTGTATCGGCTTGGCCGGCGAGCGTCGCGGTCGAGCCAATCTCGCGGGCCGTGCGGCCTGTGGCGGTAGTGCGGCAAAGTCCAAGCGGCGGCGCGCGATTCAAGCGGCCGCAGCCTCCGTTTCGGGCACCCGACGACTTCCCGGGTGAATTCATTCGCGTGGGTCGAGCCAAAACTACGCGGCGCTGGGCGGACTGAAACCCCGCCCGGCCTCACTGGTTGCGCTCTTCCGGGCGACGATTGCACGGCCGGACCGCCGCTCGTCCCATGCCTGCGCGGAACGCAAGTTGCTACGCTAAAGCCGGTTTCGCACGATATTCGGCCCGCTCCGACCGTGCGGGGCGAGGGCCCGCTGAGTTTCGAGATTGCATCGGTTCTGCCGCGGCGCCGCCCCCGCGCTTGCCGATGACACTTCGCATTGTTGACTGATTTGACTGCACGGAACCGGACCTGGGCGGATCCGGAACCGACAAGAGGAACTCCTGCGCTCTTTCGGGGATTTTTCCGCACATGGCTATCCGCGTCGCCCTCCATCACCGCACCGAATACCGCTACGACCGGCTCGTCACGCTCGAACCGCATGTCGTCCGCCTCCGACCGGCCCCGCACTGCCGCACGCCGATCGTCAGCTACTCGCTGTCGGTCGAGCCCGCGGACCACTTTCTCAATTGGCAGCAAGACCCGTACAGCAACTACGGTGCGCGGCTCGTCTTTCTGAAGCCGGCCAAGTCGTTCAGCGTGACGGTCGATCTCGTCGCCGAGATGACCTGTATCAATCCGTTCGACTTTTTCATCGAAAGCACGGCAGAAAAGTATCCCTTTGCCTACGACACAGTCCTCGCCCGCGAGTTGATTCCCTATCTCGAACAGCAGCCTGGCGGGCCCCTCTTCGATGCCCTGGTCGCCGAGACGCGGGCCAGCGGACTCAACACGATCGACCACGTCGTGCACCTGAACCGCCGGCTCAACGAGCTGATCAGCTACGTGATCCGCCTGGAGCCGGGCATTCAGACGTGCGAAGAGACCCTGACCAAAAAGAGCGGCTCCTGCCGCGATAGCGCCTGGCTGCTGGTGCAGTTGCTCCGCCACCAGGGACTCGCCGCCCGGTTCGTTTCGGGCTATCTGATCCAGCTCACCGCCGATGTGAAATCGCTCGATGGTCCCTCCGGCCCGGAAAAGGACTTCACCGATCTGCACGCCTGGGCCGAGGTCTACCTGCCTGGCGCGGGCTGGGTGGGGCTCGATCCGACGAGCGGCCTCCTTGCGGGCGAAGGACACATTCCGCTCGCCTGCGCTGCCGATCCGATCTCGGCCGCGCCGATCACCGGCACCTACTCGTGGTCGAAACGCGACGATTCCGACACTTGCCGCGAAGACTTCTCGTTTGAGATGTCGGTTACACGGATTCACGAAGATCCGCGCGTTACGAAACCCTACACCGACCGGCAATGGCGGGCGATCGAATCGCTCGGCCACGAGATCGACGAAGTCCTGCACGCCGGCGATGTCCGCCTGACGATGGGGGGCGAGCCGACGTTCGTCAGCATCGACAACCGCGACGCAGAAGAGTGGAACACGGCCGCCCTGGGCCCGCACAAGCGCGAGCGGGCGGGCGTCCTGTTCCGCCGCCTCCGCGATCGGTTTGCTCCCGGCGGCATGTTGCACTTTGGCCAGGGCAAATGGTACCCCGGCGAATCGCTTCCCCGCTGGGCCCTCGGCTGCTACTGGCGCAAGGACGGCGAGCCGCTCTGGCACAATCCCGACCTCGTGGCCGAAGACAATCGCGACTACAAAATCGGTCCGCAGGACGCCCGGCATTTCGTCGAACTGCTGGCCAAAAAGCTCGGCGTCGAGCCCAAACTCGCCATCCCCGGCTACGAGGACGTCTGGTACTACATGTGGCGCGAGCGGCGTCTGCCGGTGAATGTCGATCCGCTCGCCAGCAAGCTCGACAATCCCGAGGACCGGGCCCGCCTGGCCAAGGTCTTCCAGCAGGGACTCGACCGGGTCGTCGGCTATGCGTTGCCGCTCTCGCGCGTTAACACGGGCGCCGGATCGTTCTGGCAAAGCGGCAAGTGGTTCCTCCGCGACGAGCACATGTTCCTGATCCCGGGCGATTCGCCAATGGGCTTCCGACTGCCGCTCGATAGCCTGCCTTGGAGTGCTCCCGGTGATCGCCAGCAGGTCCTCACTCGCGACCCGTTCGAACGCGTCGGCCCCTTGCCGCCGACGCCCGACTACTTCGCGCGGGCCACCACCGACAGCTACGGCCGCACGATCTCGCGCACACCGAAAGTGCAGCCGCGATTGGGCACGAGCGACACACCGGTCCCTGTCGGCCAATCAGATCCGGGCGTCGTCCGCACTGCCCTTTGTGTCGAGCCGCGCGGCGGCACGATGTTCGTCTTCCTGCCGCCGATTGGCCTTTTCGAGGACTTCATCGACCTCGTCGCCGCGATCGAAGCGACCGCCGACGAACTGGCGATTCCCGTGCAGCTCGAAGGATACACCCCGCCGCACGACGACCGGATCAACCACTTCAAGGTGACTCCCGACCCGGGCGTGATCGAAGTCAACGTACATCCGGCCGGC
>JALORD010000350.1 GCA_025459145.1 Pirellulaceae bacterium
TACGAGGCGCTCGTCGATCGGCTGCTCAAATCGACCCACTACGGCGAACGCTGGGCGCGCCGCTGGTTGGATCTGGCTCGCTATGCCGATACCAACGGCTACGAGAAGGACCGTGTCCGCACGATGTGGCCCTATCGCGACTGGGTGATCGAGGCGATCAATCGCGACATGCCATTCGACCAGTTCACGATCGAGCAGATCGCCGGCGACATGCTCCCCGGGGCGACGCTCGAGCAGCGGATCGCCACTGGCTTTCACCGCAACACGATGATCAACGAAGAGGGAGGGATCGACCCGCTCGAGTTCCGCTACTACGCCTCGGTCGATCGCATCAACACGACCGCGACCGTCTGGCTCGGCTTGACGCTCGGCTGTGCGCAATGCCACACGCACAAGTTCGATCCGATCCCGCACGAAGACTATTACCGGCTGATGGCGTTCCTCGACAACGCCGACGAGCCGACGATCGACGTGCCGCAGGAGGATATCGCCGCCCAGCGGGCCAAGATCGACGCGCAGATTGCCAAGCTGGAGACGGAACTCCCCGCAAAATTCCCGCTCCCCAGCACCGAGCGCGTTGTGCCGCTCGCGGCGGAGAAGATCGCCTCGGCCGCCGGCGCGACGTCCGAGAAATTGCCCGATGGCAGCATCCGGCTGAGCGGCGAAGCGGCCGACAAGGACACCTACACGCTGGAACTCGTGAGCGACGGGCCCGTCGAGGCGTCGTCCCTGCGACTCGAAGCACTCACCGATCCGATGCTTCCCAAGGACGGCCCCGGCAGAACGCAGCATGGGAACTTTGTGGTGACGGAAGTTTCGGTCTCGGCGGCTCCACTCGACAAGCCGGCCGAGGTCACATCTATCAACCTCGCCAGCGCCGCGGCGGATTTCGCTCAGGACGGCTTTCCTCCCGAGCACATGTTCGACGGCAAGCCCAACACCGGCTGGGCCATCCACGGACCGGGTAAATGGAACGTCAGCCGTGCGGCGACGCTCCGGTTTGCCGAGCCGGTGAAGTTCGCCGGACCGGCCCGCTGGACCGTAAAGATCGAGCAGCAGTACGGCAGCCAGCACACGCTCGGCCGCTTGCGATTGAGTGTGGTCGAGCAGGTTCCCGCCGACACGACGCGTCCCGAAGAGGAGCGGCGGCGCGAGCACCTGAGCCAGCGGCTGGCCGCCTGGACCGCGGAGAAATCGAAGTCGGCGGTCGAGTGGCGGGCGTTACAGCCGCTGTCGGCCGCCAGCGAAGTGCCGACGCTCGAGATCGAGGCCGACAATGCGGTCTTCGCCAGCGGCGACATGACCAAGCGGGATGTCTACGACCTGACGTACGACACGTCAGGGCTGGATGAGATCACGGCGATTCGCCTCGTGTGTCTCACCGACGACCGGCTGCCCAAACGCGGCCCGGGGCGGATCTACTACGAAGGACCATTTGGCGACTTCTTCCTGAGCAAGGTGACGCTCCGGCACGGCGCCGATTTTGCCCAGGTCGCCCCGTTCTCGGCTGCCGGTCAGTCGTTTGCCAACGCGAGCAGCACGGCGGCGAAGGCGATCGACGACGATCCGCAGTCCGGTTGGTCGATCAACGGCGGACAGGGAGAGCCGCAGTGGGCCACGTTTGTGCTCGAGCAGCCTTTGAAGGGGGCCGACCGGATCAACCTGCAGCTCTTGTTCGAGCGCTATTACGCTGCGGGGCTCGGCAAGTTCCGGGTTTACGCCACGAGCGATCCGCGAGCCGCGGCCGACAGCGCGTTGCCGGTCGAAATCGAGAATATCCTGGCGGTTCCCGCGGAGGCTCGCACTCCCGCGCAGCAGGACGTGCTCTTGGCTCAGTTCGTGGCCACGGCCCCGGAACTTGCGCCGGCCCGCGCGGAAATCGAGAAACTGCGGAAATCACAGCCCGAATTTCCCACGACGCTCGTGATGCAGGAGCGGCCGCGGGCGAATCCCCGCGCGACGCACGTCCATCACCGGGGCGAGTTCCTGCAGCCTAAGGATCCGGTCGAGCCGCAGGTCCTGTCGATCTTCCCGCCGCTGGCGGCCGATCAGCCGTTGGACCGATTGGCGTTTGCCCGCTGGCTCGTCGATCCGGCCAATCCGCTCGTGGGGCGCGTGACGATGAACCGCCAATGGGCGGCTTTCTTCGGCCGGGGGCTCGTCCGCACACCCGAGGATTTTGGCTATCAGGGCCAGGCCCCGACGCATCCGGAACTGCTCGATTGGCTGGCCGTCGAACTGGTAAACCAGGGCTGGTCGCTCAAGCGGATGCACAAGCTGATCGTGATGAGCGCGACCTACCAGCAGTCGTCCGCGGTCCGTCCTGAGCACCTGACGCTCGACCCCGAGAACAAGCTGCTGGCCCATTTTCCGCGGCAACGGCTGGAAGGGGAACTCGTCCGCGACTCGGTCCTGTCGGCGGCAGGGCTGCTTTCGCGGAAGATCGGCGGCCCGAGCGTCTTTCCGCCGCAGCCCGCCAGCATTACGTCAGAGGGAGCGTACGGAGCGTTCCCCTGGAAGGTGAGCGAGGGAGAAGACCGCTATCGCCGCGGGCTGTATACGTTCATGAAGCGAACCGCGCCGTACGCGATGTTCCAGACATTCGACGCCCCGAGCGGCGAAGCGTGCCTGGCCCGCCGCGAAGTGACCAACACGCCGCTGCAGGCGCTGACGGTCCTGAACGACGCGGTGATGCTCGAAGCGGCGCAGGCGCTCGGAAAGCTGGCGACCGACAAGGACCACCAGGGCCAATCGGCCGAGGCTCGTATGAAAACGATCTTCCGCCACTGCCTGACCCGGCCCCCGACGGCCGACGAGACTCGCCTGCTGACTGGATTTTACGAGTCGCAACTCGCCCGGCTGAAAGCAGGCAAACTTGACGCTGCGAAGATCGCCGGCGCTGGCGAAGGGGAACCGACGGAGCGAGCGGCCTGGACCCTGGTTGCCCGGGCGATCCTGAATCTCGACGAGGCCATTGTGAAAGAGTGATGAGGGTGTCGTCGAAGCCGTCGCGGGCTCGGCAACAAGAGTAGTACAACTCACGAGGAGCAACATGCCTGTGAATAACCTTCGACCTTCGACGTTCGGCTTTCGACGACTTATTGCCCGCCGCCACTTCCTCCGCGAATGCGGCATCGGCCTGGGCAAGGTTGCCTTGGGTTCGCTGCTCGTCGGAGCCGCAGTCCGTAACGGCGTGGCCGCCGACGAAAAGATCACCCCCCCTTTTCCGCTGAAGCAGCCGCATTTCGCCCCGAAAGCCAAGGCGGTGATTCACCTCTTCATGGCCGGTGCCCCCAGCCAGCTTGACCTGTTCGACTATAAGCCGAAGCTCGTCGAATACGAGGGGAAGCCGATTCCTCCCGAAGTGATCGGCGGCCAGCGGTACGCCTTCATCCGGTCCGATGCGGCGGTCCTCGGCCCCAGGTTCAAGTTCAGCAAACATGGCCGGTGCGGGGCCGAGCTGTCCGAAATGCTGCCGCACCTGGCCAAGGTGGTCGACGACATCACAATCGTGAAGAGCGTCCGTACCGATCAGTTCAACCACGCCCCGGCACAGATCTTCTTCAACACCGGCTTCTCGCAGCCCGGCCGGCCGAGTCTCGGTTCGTGGGCCCTGTATGGCCTCGGGGCGGAAACCAGCGAGCTCCCCGCGTTCGTCGTCATGTCGACCGGCGCGGGAATCAGCGGCGGAGCGGCGAACTGGTCGAGCGGCTTTCTGCCATCGCACTATACGGGTGTGCGGCTGCGGAACCAGGGAGATCCGATCCTCAATGTTTCAAGTCCGCCCGGCTTCGACCGCGAGCTCGATCGCGACACGCTCGACCTCGTCAGCCAGCTCAATCGCCAGCGGCTGTCGGCCGTCGGCGATCCCGAAATTGCCACCCGCATTTCGTCGTACGAAATGGCGTTCCAGCTGCAGGCCTCGGCGCCGGAACTGATGGACCTCTCGCAGGAAGACCAGAAGACGCTCGACCTGTATGGCTGTAAGCCGAGTGAACCGTCGTTCGCTCGGGCGTGTCTGTTGGCCCGGCGGATGATCGAGCGGGGCGTGCGGTTCGTCAACATCTACAATGAAGGCTGGGACGCCCACAGCGACGTCGCCGGCAACCTGAAGAACAACTGCGGCAAAACCGACCAGGCAAGCGCCGCCCTCGTGGCCGATCTGAAGCAGCGCGGCATGCTCGACGAGACGCTCGTCATCTGGGGTGGCGAATTCGGCCGCACGCCGATGGTCGAAACCAACGCCGCGCTCGGCCGCAGCCTCGGTCGCGACCATCATCCGCAAGCGTACACGATGTGGCTCGCCGGTGGCGGCTTCAAGCCCGGTCTCACCTACGGTCAGACCGACGATCTGGGATTTAACGTCGTGGAGAACCTGGTGCACGTCCACGACCTGCAGGCCACGATTCTGAATCAGCTCGGCCTCGACCACGAGCGGCTGACCTACCGCTACGCCGGCCGCGACTTCCGCTTGACCGACGTCCACGGCCGCGTCGTCCGCGAACTGCTGGCATAACTCCTCCCTAGCCACTAGCCACCCGCACTAGCCACCCCGTCCCTCGCATGCGTGACCTCACCGTCGCCGCCGTCCAGTTCCAGCATCTGCCCGGCGATAAACGGGCCAATCTTGAGATCGTGCGGCGGATGGTCGCCCAGGCTCAGCCGCGGGGAGTCGAGATCATCGCCTTTCCTGAGTGCTGCCTGTCGGGTTATTGGCACCTGCGGAAGCTCAGCCGGGAGGAGATCACCGTCCTGGCCGAGCCGGTCCCGGACGGGCCACTCGCCGCGGCACTTTTGGACCTGTCGCGAACGAGCGGCATGACGATCGGGGCGGGCCTCGTCGAACGGGCCGATGATGGACGCCTTTTTAATAGCTACTTTGTGGCGATGCCCGATGGCCGCTGGGCCTGCCACCGCAAGCTGCACGTGTTTGTCAATGAATTTCTGTCGGCCGGCGACCAGTACACCGTGTTCGACACGCCGCACGGCTGTCGCGTGGGCGTCTTAATCTGCTACGACAACAACCTTGTCGAAAACGTGCGAATCAATGCCCTGGCCGGTGCCGAGATTCTGCTGGCTCCGCATCAGACCGGCGGCTGCAAATCGGGAAGCCCCCTGGCGATGGGGCTCATCGATCCGCGGCTGTGGCACGAGCGGGAGACGCATCCCGAGCGGCTGGCCGCCGAGTTCCGCGGCGACAAAGGACGCGGCTGGCTCATGCGGTGGCTGCCGGCCCGGGCTCACGACAATGGGATGTATCTCGTGTTTGCCAACGGTGTCGGACTCGACGACGACGAAGTCCGGACCGGCAACGCGATGGTCTTCGACTGCTACGGCCGGATCGTCGCCGAATCGACGGCGATCGGCGACGACCTGGTCGTCGCCCGCCTCGATGCGTCGCTCCGCGAACGCTCAACCGGCGTCCGCTGGATCAAAGCCCGCCGGCCGGAACTCTATGGTCCGCTGGTCGAGAGGAGCGGCAGAGAGCAGGACACGCGCAGCGTCCGGTTCGAGTACGACGCAGAGACGTAACCAGACAACAAACCGTCAGCCGTTAGAAAATCCCGAGCGCATCCCGCGCTTCCTGCGTCATCTTGTCGGGCGTCCAGGGCGGGTCGAGGACAATCTTCACCTCGACATTCCCCATCCCCGCCAGCTGCCCCAGCACCTGCTTGCTGTTCTGGATCATCTGCGGACCCGCGGGGCACATCGGGCTCGTCATCGTCATGTCGATCTTGCAGTCGAGCTTGCCTTCTTCGGCCGCGGGGACGATGTTCACAAACAGCTCGGGGTCGATCACTTTCTTGAGTTCTTCGCGGACGAGGTCCTCCGAAAGGCCTCCAGCGGCATACGGCTGAGGAGCCTCTTCCACGATCTTGCGAGCCGTTTCCGGCTCCCAATCGGCCGTGTCGTGCGTCGAGCCGGGTCGTTTGTCTTCCGCGGCTTGCGGCGAGGCAGCCACCACCACCGGCCGAGCCAGTGGCGCACCCACTTCCTTGATCCGCACCCAAACCTCATCGCCGCGAATCTGTACTTCGTGGCAAGCGGTGTCCTGCGTGGCAGGCATCGTCAGAGCCTTGCCGCTCCGAATATCGAACTTCGCCCCGTGCCGCGGGCAGGCGATCGTGTGATCGTCGAGCCGCCCATCGGAGAGCGGCCCGCCGTCGTGCGTGCAGACGTCGTCAAGGCAGAAAAACTCACCGCCGACTTTCATCAGGACGACGATGCGATCGTCCACCTCGGCCAGCATCTGGCCGGGGTCGGGAAGGTCGCTTGTCTGGGCGACGTGGACGAATTCACTCATGGCAACCGCACTCTCTTTAACGCGAAGTCGCTGTGGCACAGAGTTCGCAAAGGAAATGACGTGAGAAACACACGTCTCTTGCTGACTTCTCTGCGGGCTTTGCCTCGTCGAACCTTTGCGTTCAATGCTTTAGACGTATTCTCGCACGCGCCGCAGAATCGCCTGCCCCAGCGCCTCGCGAACCGATTCGATCGTGATCCTATCAAAAATCTGCTGGAAGAAGCCGCTGACGATCAGCCGGGTGGCTTCCTTCCGCGTCAGGCCGCGGGCCATCGCGTAGAAAATCAGCTCTTCGTCGACTTTGCCGGTCGTGCTGCCGTGCGTGCAGCGGACGTCGTCGCACTCGATCTCCAGGCCCGGAATCGAATCGGCCCGAGCCGCCGCCGACAGGAGCAGGTTGTCGTTCCGCTGATAACCGTTGGTCCGGACAGCAAGCGGATCGACCTTGATCATCCCGCGCCAGACCGTGCGCGACTGGTCCTGCAGGGCCGCCTTGTAGAGGAAGTCGCTCCGGCAATCGGGGGCGGCATGGTGCTGCAGCGTGTGATACGAGATGTGCTGTTTGCCTTCGGTGAACAGCGTGCCGTTCACCTGGCTTTCGGCCCCGCGGCCGGCCAGTTCGACGTGCTGGTTGGTCTTGGTGACGCGGCTTCCCATCGCGGCGATCGTCCACTGCAGGCTGGCATCGCGGCCGACGATCGCCTTCTGGTGGCCGAAGTTCCAGACGCCGTGCCCCCAGTTCTGCAAGCTCACCAGTCGCAGCCGGGCTCCCGGCGCGAGGATCACCTCGGTCGCGCTGCACGAAAAACCGCCGGCCTTTTGCGAGGGACTGGCCGTCTCGCACATCATCGTCGCCTCGGCACCTTCTTCGAGGACGATCAGCGTGTGGCCCAGATCTGTGCCGCCGTCGCTCATCGCCGACATCGTGTGCAGCGGCTCGTCGATCGCCACGCCCCGCGGCACATAGAGCAACGAGCCGCCCGACCAGCAGGCGGCGTGGAGCGCCGCGAACTTGTCGTACGTCGGGTCGACGGCGCGGGTCAGCAGGTACTTCTGAACCAGGTCGCCGTGCGTGTGGACCAGTTCGTCGAGGCTGCCAAACACGACGCCCCGTTCCGCCCACTTGGCGGCGAGCTGCGAACTGGCGGGCCGGCTGTCGACGGCGGTGGTGCTGCCGGCCAGTTCGACCCCTTCGGTCAGGAGGGCGGAAATTCCTTCGCCCCAACCCTCACCCCGACCCTCTCCCAAAGGGAGAGGGAGAGGAAGGGCGAACTGGCCAAGCTTGAAGAGCCGGATGTCGGTCCGCATCCACTCTTCTTCACTCCGCGTCGGCCAGGACTTTTCCAGGAACGAACGCCACGCATCGCGGCGTTGCCCGCTGAGCCAGGCCGGCTCGTTGCGGGCGGCGACGAAGGCGTCAAACGATTGCTGGTCGAAGGTCGTGCGGGAGAGCGTTGCAGTCATAGAAACTCAATAGCCGGTACCAAACCTGGTCCCGGAGCGGTGCGATTGAAGTCTGAGTCGGCGGGTTTCGCGGTAAAGAGAGTTCTCCGGGAGCAAGTTTGCTCCCGGCTGAGGTCAAGGACTCACCCGACACTCCCCTCCATCTGCAACTGAATCAGCCGGTTCATTTCGACGGCGTATTCCATCGGCAGCTCCTTGACGAGCGGCTCGATGAAGCCGTTGACGATCATGGCGCTCGCTTCGTCCTCGGTCAGGCCGCGGCTCATCAGGTAGAAAAGCTGCTCCTCGCCGATGCGGGAGACGCTCGCCTCGTGGCCGATCGACACATCCTGCTCGGCAATCTCGATGTAGGGATACGTATCGCTGCGGCTCTTGGCATCGAGGATCAGGGCGTCGCAGACGACATTCGTCTTGACGTTGGTCGCGCCCTTTTCGACCTTCACGAGGCCGCGGTAGCTGCTGCGGCCGCCGTTTTTGCTGATCGACTTGCTGATGATCTGGCCGCTGGTATTCGGAGCGCAGTGAACCAATTTGGCTCCGGCGTCCTGATGCTGTCCCTGGCCGGCAAAGGCGATCGACAGGATCTCGCCGCGAGCCCCCGGCTCCATCATGTAGACGGCCGGGTACTTCATCGTCAGCCGGCTGCCGAGGTTGCCGTCGATCCACTCCATCGTGGCGTCGGCATAGGCCATCGCCCGCTTGGTCACGAGGTTGTAGATGTTGTTGGCCCAGTTCTGAATCGTCGTATAGCGGCAGCGGGCGCCGCGCTTGACGACAATTTCGACCACCGCCGAGTGCAGGCTTTCGCTCGAGTACATCGGGGCGGTGCAGCCCTCGACGTAGTGCACGCTGGCCCCTTCGTCGACGATGATCAGCGTCCGCTCGAACTGCCCCATCCGCTCGGCATTGATCCGGAAATACGCTTGCAGCGGGAAGTCGATCTTCACTCCCGGCGGAATGTAAATGAACGAGCCCCCCGACCAGACCGCCGAATTGAGCGCCGCGAACTTGTTGTCGTTCGACGGAATCACCGTCGCCAGGTACTCCTTCACAATTTCCGGATGCTCGCGAACCGCGGTGTCCGTATCGGTAAAGAGCACGCCCTTCTCGGCCAGATCCTCTTTCAGCGAGCCGTAAATCACTTCGCTCTCAAACTGTGCCTTGACTCCCGAGAGAAACTTCTTCTCCGCCTCGGGAATTCCCAGCCGGTCGAACGTCTTCTTGATCTCTTCGGGCACGTCGTCCCAGGTCTTTCCCTGGTGATCGGCCGGCTTCAGGTAGTAATAGATATCCTGAAAGTCGAGCGCGATGTCGCCGCCCCACTTGGGCATCGGCTTGCTGAAAAAGGTCTCCAGAGCTTCGAGGCGGAACTGGCGCATCCAGTCCGGCTCATCCTTCATGTCCGAAATCTGACCGACGATTTCCGCGTTCAGACCCTTCTGAGCGCGGAAGACCGGCTTCGAATCGGTATGGAAGTCGTACTTGTTGATC
>JALORD010000351.1 GCA_025459145.1 Pirellulaceae bacterium
CCGTGCGGCGTGGGAATGTCGACCTTCGCGCCGAGGGCCGCTTCCGCCACCGTGACCGGAACCTTGACAATTAGATCGAGCCCATCGCGACGGAAACTGGGATGCGGCGCGATGCGCACGGTGACGAGCAGATCGCCGACCGGACCGCCGGACCGCGATGGCGCCCCTTGTCCCCGGAGGCGGATCGTTTGGCCGTCGTCGATTCCGGGGGGTATCTTGACCGTGAGCAGTTCGGGCGATTCGCCGCGCCCTTCTCGGTGCACCCGCAGACTCACTTCGCCCCCGGTGATAGCCGTGCGCAGCGGAATTTGCACTTCATGGCGGACATCGGCACCGGGTTCCGCTGGCCGCCGGCGACCGCGCCGCCGGCCCGTCGCTCCGCCCCCTAAGTCGACCGTCGCTCCACCGCCGGTGAACTGGCGCAGCAAGTCCTCGAGGTCGGGTGGAAGCGGTCCACCTCCACCACCCCCTCCGCCACCCGGCCAGCTGCCCTGGAACTCGAACCCTTCAAAGCCGGGCGGCACTTGTCCGCCACCGGCGGCACCGCCCCACTGCGGCCCTCCACCCGCGGCCATATGCTCGTAGTTGGCCCCGAACTGATCGTACAGCTTCCGTTTCTTTTCGTCGGACAGAACGTCGTAGGCCTGCTGGACCTCTTTGAACTTCTTTTGAGCCGCCTTGTCGTCAGGATTCAAATCGGGGTGGTATTTGCGGGCCAGTTTGCGATAGGCCTTCTGGAGTTCGTCGTCGCTGGCGCTGCGGCCGACACCCAGAATCTCATAGTAGTCTGCACTCATACGAGCGATTGTACGAAGGGACGGCCGGTAGGCGATAGGGATTGCGAATGGGCAAATCGAAAGCGCCCGGACCGAACTCCTGCCGGCACACCGAAGCAAACCTCAAGGGGACACACGGGTTCACTCGGGCGCACTCGATCCTGATTCTGGCAGGGCCTTGCCGGGAGGCGCAAACGGCTCTGTAGGGCGGCCGGTGGGGCGGGCCGCGGGGGTCTCCTCGACCTCGGGTGGCACACGAACAGCCGCTATCAGCGTATCGTCTTCGTCGAGCGACATAATCCGCACCCCTTGGGTATTGCGGCCGATGACGCTGATGTCGGACGCTTTGATCCGCTGCAGCTTGCCGCGAGCGGTCATCATCAGCACTTCATCCAGATCGTCGACCGAGGCGATGGCAATGACCTCGCCATTGCGAGCGGTGGTCTTGATATCGCGAACGCCGATTCCGCCGCGACGCTTGGTCGGATAACGGGCGCTGGTCGAGCCCTCCTCTTCGCCCGATTCATCGTCGGCAGCGTCGCCTCCCTGGGGCGACAGCACCTCGTCTTCGGCAATGGCCTCATCGCCGGTCGGTTCGTCGATCGCCGAGTCGTCAGCCGTCGAATCGTCGCCCGTCGTCTCCTCGGCAGAAGCATTGGGGCCAAATGGCGTCCGCTTGCCGTAGCCGTGCTCGCACACGGTGAGTAGCGTGGCGTCAGGATCGGCTACCACCATGCCGACCACGCGGTCATCCTTTCGTAGCCGGATGCCTCTGACACCCGACGAAACGCGGCCCATCGAACGGACCAGCGCTTGCGGGAAGCGGACGGCTTGTCCGCGAGCCGATGCCATCAGCACCTCGTCGCCGTCCTTGGCCAGGACCACGTCGACCAGTTCGTCGTCCTCGCGGAGCTTGATCGCAATGATGCCTCCTTTTTTGGGCCGGCTGTAGTCTTCCAGCGGGGTTTTCTTCACGAGGCCCTTGCGAGTGGCCATCATCAGGTAGTGCCCCGGCTTGTCGAAATCCGAGATCGTCAGACACTCGGCGACTTTTTCTCCTTCGGCAAGGTTGAGCAGGTTGACGATCGCCCGCCCGCGGCTGTCGCGGGCCAATTCCGGCAAGTCGTAAACTTTTTGCCAGTAGACCTTGCCCCGGTTCGTAAAAAACAGCAGGTAGTCGTGCGTGCTCGCCGCGAACAGGTGCTCGATCGGATCCTCGTCTTCGGTGCGGGCGCCCTTCAATCCCTTGCCACCCCGCTTCTGCGCTCGGTAGACGCTGCTGGGGGTTCGTTTGATGTATCCTTTGGTGCTGAGCGAGACGACCATCATCTCTTCGGTGATCAGGTCGCCGATATCGACCGAACCGATCTCTTCGCCGCTGATCTCCGTGCGCCGCTCGTCGCCGTACTTGCGCCGGAGTTCCAGGATTTCGTCGCGAATGATGGCCTGAATGTGGGCATCGCTGGAAAGGATGCGCAGATACTCGGCGATTTCAGCGAGCAATTCGGCATGTTCGCCGGCCAGTTTCTCCTGCTCCAGATTGACGAGCTGACCCAAGGTCATTCGCAGAATGGCGTCTGCCTGCACGGCGGTCAGACGGTACACATCCGATGAGCCGCGTTCGAGCTGAAAGTGGCGAAACCCCTCGTCGCCGAGCGCACGCTGCATCATGCTCGCCGGGCACTCGACCCCCATCAGGGCCCCCTTCGCCTCGGCCTGGGTCTTGCTCTGGCGAATGAGGCGGATGATCTCGTCGATGTTGGCCAGGGCCAGGAGCAGCCCCTCGACCGTGTGCTTCCGCTTGCGGGCCTTCGAGAGCAGGAACTGCGTCCGCCGCCGGATCACGGTCATCCGGTGACGCAGGAACTCTTCGAGCAATTGCTTGAATGTCAGCGTCCGCGGTTTGCCGTCGACCAGGGCCAGCAGGATGATCGAGAACGTGTCCTGCAGCGGCGAGAACTGGTAGAGCTGATTGAGGACGACGTTCGGATCGGCATCGCGCTTGACGTCGATCAGGATGTGCACCGGGTGATTGAGGTCCGAGATGTCGGTAACCTCGCTGATCCCCTTGATGCGGTCGTCGTTGACCAGATCTTTGATCTTCTCGAGCCCGCCGTCGCGAGTTTGCTGATAGGGAATCTCCCTCACTACGATTCGGTAGCGGTCCTTTTTGTGCTCTTCTATCGAGCAGCGGGCGCGAATGACGATTGTGCTGCGTCCGGTGAGGTAGCCGCGGCGAATCCCCGTTCGCCCCTGAATGATTCCGCCGGTCGGAAAATCTGGACCAGGAACGATCTCCAGTAGTTCGTCGGTCGATACGTCCGGCTGGTCAATCAGCTTGACCAGCGCATCGCAGACCTCACGCAAGTTGTGAGGCGGCAAACTGGTTGCCATACCGACCGCGATTCCCTGCGTCCCGTTGACCACAAGATTGGGAAAGCGGCTGGGAAGGACCGTCGGCTCGCTGCGGCTCTCGTCATAGTTCGGGACGTAGTCGACCGTATCGAGTTCCAAATCGTCGAGCATGGCCGCCGCAATCGGCGACAAGCGAGCCTCGGTATACCGCATGGCGGCGGGCGGCAGTCCGGCGATCGAGCCGAAGTTTCCCTGCTTGTCGATCATCACATAGCGGGTGTTCCATTCCTGCGCCATCCGGACGAGCGTGGGATAAATCACCACTTCGCCGTGCGGGTGGTAGTTGCCCATCGTCTCGCCGCAGATCTTCGCACACTTGGTCCGCGAAGCGCCGGGGCTCAAATTGAGGTCGTTCATTGCCACCAGAATCCGCCGCTGCGAAGGTTTCAGCCCGTCGCGGACATCCGGCAAGGCCCGGCTGACGATGACGCTCATGGCGTACGTCAGGTAACTTTCCTTGAGCTCGTCCTCGATTGGTTGATCGATTTGCCGTCCTCCCTCGCCGGCGGGAGGTGCTGGGCTGTCGTCAGCTGGGGGAGAAGGCGGGTTTCCGTCGGTGGACAAGTGGGGAGTCCTTTCAATCAGAAACGGCGGCGAACTGGCGAATGTGCCAGCCGATTAGGTGCAGTTTGGAGCCGCCGGGAGCGCCATAGAACGGAGATCAAATCGAGGCCTTAATCTACCAGTTTTGGCCCCCGCCAACAACGGGGTGAGCTCCTGCGGGAAGAGCTGCAAGCGACTACGCCACAACGACTTAGGGCGATGCTCAGGAGCGGCGGCGAGAGCACTGCAAGCAAGGGGCTGAACTAACCCCGAGCACGGCGGCTTTGCAGGTATTCGAGCAGCGCCTTGTCGAATTGCAAACTCGTATCAAGGGGAAGATAGTCGACACCCGTTTGAAAGCATTCGCGCCGGTAGAGTTCGCGGAACGCTTCGATCTCCGACTTGTAATCGGCCCGATAGCTAGTCGCGTCGACGACGACCTTTTCCTGGGTTTCGGGATCTTCGAACTCGACCATTCCCTCATACGGGAAAGTGACTTCGGCCTCATCCAGAATATGAAACAAAATCACGTCGTGCCCCCGATGCCGCAGGCGACGAAGCGACTGAAACACCGGCCCCGGCTCGGCCAGCAGATCGGAGAAAATCATGATCAGGCTCTTGTGCCTGAACATGGCCGCAATCTGCCCCAGGCAGCGGGCGATATCCGTCTGCCCCGTCGGCTTAAGGTTTGCCAGATGGGCCAGGATGTTCCCGAGTTGCGTCCGCTTGCTCTTCGGTGGGATCAAATCGCGGACCTGCTGATCGAACGTTATCAGCCCTACGGGATCCTGCTGGTGAACCATCAGGTAGCAGAGCGAAGCGGCCAGGCAGATGGCGTAATCGAACTTCGTGAGATCCTGTCGGTGGGTGAAGCCCATCGACTGGCTCAAGTCCATTACCAAATAGCCGGTAATGTTCGTCTCGGCTTCGAATTTCTTGACGTAGTACTTGTCGGTCTTCGCAAAGACGAGCCAATCGATGTCCTTCGGATCGTCGCCCGTGGCATAGCGGCGATGCTCGCTGAATTCGACGGAAAAGCCGTGAAACGGCGAGGCATGCAGTCCCTGCAAAAAGCCCTTCACCACAAACTGCGCCCGGAGATCCAGCCGCTTGATCTGGTTGATGACCTCCGGCTTTAGATAGCGCTCGACGGCCGGCATGGGGAGGAGTGAAGGGTGAGAGGCCAGGGGCGAGGGGACAGCGATCGGGGACTGGGGCCGACATCCACTGTCCACTGACGCATTACCGAGCGGCCAGCGACTTCCGTTTTTCGCCGATCAGCTTGAGGAGCGCCTTCTGAGGATCAGCAAACTTCTGCAGCCCCTCGTCCATGAGCACGCTTTCCATTTTCTGTACGTCGACTTTCGTGGCGATTTCGTCGAGCACCGCCTGCGGCGGCAGCTCATCCACCGCGCGAGAAAACGTACGGCCACTCTTGGCGACAGCTTCATTCGTGGCGGGTGGATTCGTTTCGATGTCGCTGCCCGCGAACGCTGCGACGTACTTCCAGGGCGGATCCTCGGGCTTCTTTGTCCCTGTGCTCGCAAAGATCATTTCCTGCGTCAGCGGGAGGTTCTTCTCGGCCCAGAATCGCCGGTTCTCGGCCCAGATCTGTTTGGCGTTGACGATGCCGACCAACCCTTGGGCGGCCGGGCTCAATGTCGGCACATATTTCTCCGTGTAGACATCCACCCGCGAGACAAAAATGCTGTACACGCTCTTGAACTGGTCGCGGCTGGCGCGGCGCTGCGCCCCGCGCCACACAGCATCGCGGGCCGCTTCGTACTGTCGCGGTGAGAAAATCAGGGTGACATTGAGCGTGACACCGGCAGCACACAATTCTTCGAGAGCGTCTAATCCCGCGGGGGTCGCGGGGACCTTGATCATTCGATTCTGATGGCCGGCTGCCCATTTCTTCCCTAGGGCGATGTACTGCTCCACGCGCTCGGCATGAGGCAGGTTCCGCCCGACGTCTTCCAGCAGCGGATCGAGTTCGAAACTCACATAGCCGTCATTGCCGCCCGTCTCGCG
>JALORD010000042.1 GCA_025459145.1 Pirellulaceae bacterium
GAGATCCTGGACAGCCCGGGCCCACTGGGGCAGGTGCAACTGGTAGCGATATTGGATCGGCAGCGCGAGGTCGTCGATGTTGATCAGCTCGATCTCTTCCACCGTTGCCCCGGGACGCTCATCGGCGACCGACTGCTCGATCGTCCGCCGGCGATGGTCGTCGTTCCGGTCGGTCAAGGCAGCTCGGATCATCGCCCCGCGATCGCCGTCGACGCGAATCTCGGCGGTCAATTGATAATCGCCAGCCGCCGTCAGCGTTCCCCGGCAATGCCGCTCGGTCATTTGCTGGTCAGCCGGATCGAGCGGAACATCGACAAAGTGGGTTGATCCGCCGTCGAGCACGAGCGCCTTCACTCCCTGATCGTTTTGCGGCAGCGAACCGAACGAGAAGACGCACGCTGCCGGGTCGAACCACATCTCTTGCCCTTCGACGGTAGCCCGCACGATCGCATGGTCGAAGCGCCGTCCCGGCAGGAGTGGCGTGCGGCCATTTTGTGACGTCAGCAGCACAACCACTTGGGATTCGATTCCTACCTCGTCTAAAAGGGCCACCATCAGCGACGACTTGTCTTTGCAGTCGCCGCGCAAGTCCTCGAGCATCTGGTGCGGATCGCGAATCGTGGGGACATCGAACTCACTTGGATGCCGACCATAGCGCATCCCACGCGAGGCATACTTGTAGATGGCCAGTGCCTTATCGCGCGGAGTCGCAACCTCCTCCGTCAGTTCGCGAGCCAGTTTTTTGACCGCCGGACCGGCCGCCGGGGCAAGCGCCAATTCCTTCCGATAGTGTTGCTCGACCGGCCCCCAATCGGGCATCGTGCTGACGTCGATCCACGGGGCAAAGTCGTGTGGCGGGGGCGTCCAGGCGTCGGCCTCGATTCCGGGAACATCGCGCAGGTCCCACGTCAGGACTCGATATTCCCGCTCACGCGACTCAACGGGGGTCTGCGCACCGTGGTGCAACTCGACCTGCGGCGTGAACGGCGCGGCGACCGCTACCGTCAACCTGCGGCGGCGGCACGGCGCGAGGGTTCGCAGCATCAAATGCGTCCAGAGCACCGGCCCTACAGCATCGGGAACGAACTGGTCTTCCTGAATCTCGAGCTCAACAATCACCCCCGGCCGGAGCGGCGCGAACGAGAGCTTGAGGCCGCTTGTGTACTGGTCGAGCTGCGCCTGAACCTTGTGGGCTTTGCGTTCCGAACCATCGGGCAAATGGACGGCCGCTTTGCGGACTGTCACCGCCGTCTTGCGACGGTCAAAGATCCGCGGAATCTCGTCCCACTCCGCCAAATTCTGATCGCCGTGCGGAGCGATGATCGCATGGGTCCGTCTCGTCACAGTCCCGTCACGATGCAGGACAAACAACATGTCCTCAAGCAGGACTACTTCGCTCCAGTGGGCGGTTTCGGCCGGGTCAGGCGGATTGGCCAGTACTGCCGATGAGTCAATGCGCGGCGCAAAGCAGCGAACGTCGCGGGGCCATTTTAGCCACGTCGAAAACAGCCGCCAGCCAGGTCGAGGAAGCGCCGGGGGGAAAGCGTGCATGGAGTGAAGATAGCCGGATCAAGTTCCCCCGACTACCTGAGCGATATTTTCGCGATTAACGGGGTCGATGATCCCCCGCTCGGTGATAATTGCTCGAATGAGCCTCGCGGGGGTGACGTCGAAGGCCGGATTATAGACGTCGATTCCTTCCGGCGCCGTTTGCCGACCAAAGCCGTGCGTAATCTCCTCGCGCGACCGCTGTTCGATTGGAATCAGATTGCCGCTGTCCAAAGACAGGTCAAAAGTGGTTGTTGGCGCGGCGACATAGAAGGGAATCTGGTGTGCCGCGGCTAGAACAGCAACCGAATAGGTGCCAATTTTGTTGGCCGTGTCCCCGTTGGCGGTGATTCGGTCGGCCCCGACGACGACCGCCTGTACCTTCCCCTCGCGCATCACCTGGCCAGCCATGTTGTCGCAAATGAGCGTCGCCGGCAGCTTGCGCTGTGCGAGTTCCCAGGCGGTGAGTCGCGCTCCTTGCAGGAGCGGACGCGTTTCGTCGACATAGACGTGCAGCCGTTTCCCCTGATCTTGGCAGGTGAAAAAGACGGAGAGGGCCGTGCCGTATTCGGCCGTGGCCAGACCGCCAGCGTTGCAGTGCGTCAGCACTCCGCTGCCGTCGGTCAACAATTCCGCCCCGTAGCGGCCAATCGCCCGGCACAAGGACCGATCTTCCTCGTGGATGCCGCGGGCTTCCGCTAATAGGGCCCGGCGAAGTGCGGCTGGCGAATTGTCCGCTAGCGATCGGGCCTTGGTCTGCATCCGCTCCAGCGCCCAGAACAAATTAACTGCCGTCGGACGGCTGCCCGCCAGATAGTCGATCACTTCTCCCAGGCGTCTGGCGAACTGCTCCCGTGTGCCGCCGGTTGCCGTGCTGGTTCCGAGCACAACTCCGTAGGCCGCCGCGATGCCGATTGCCGGCGCGCCGCGGACGCGGAGTTGCTTGATCGCTTCCCAGACCGATTCGACGTCGCGGCACTCGATCTCGACAAGCTCCTGCGGAAGGCGAGTCTGGTCGATCAGGACGAGATGGCCGCGCTCATCGCCCAGCCACCGCATGGTTTCAATATTCTCAGTCATCTCAGGTCGCCAGCGGCTGAAAGGGAAGCCCAAATGTATCGGCCACGGCCTGGTTGGTGACGCGGCCGGCGACGATGTTGGCCGCGGATGCGAGCGGCAGCGAGTTACGGATTGCCGCCTCCGGACCCTGAGTTGCCAACTGCATTACCCAGGGGAGCGTTACGTTGCAAAGAGCGAAAGTGCTCGTGCGCCCCACGGCGCCCGGCATGTTCGTGACGCAGTAGTGCAGCACGCCTTCCTCCAAATACGTGGGATTAGCGTGCGTGGTCGGTCGGCTAGTTTCGACGCACCCGCCCTGATCGATGGCCACGTCGATGATCACGCTGCCGGGCTTCATGAGCGCGAGATCCTGGCGCGTAATGAGGTGCGGCGCTTTGGCTCCGGGAATTAGCACGGCGCCGACGACGAGATCCGCCAAACGCAACTGCTGCCGGATCGTGTGCCGGTCGCTGTAAAGCACGTTGACGTTGGCCGGCATGATGTCGTCGAGATAGCGCAGACGGTCCATGTTCACGTCGAGGATCGCGATATCGGCCTGAAATCCGGCGGCGATCTTGGCGGCATTGGCTCCCACGACACCACCGCCGAGGATCGTGATGTGCGCGGGCGCCACGCCCGGGACGCCTGCCAGCAGAATGCCGCGCCCCATCTGCGGCCGCTCGAGGTACTTTGCCCCTTCTTGAATGCTCATGCGTCCCGCCACCTCGCTCATCGGCGTGAGCAGCGGCAGGCGTCCCTGTGCGTCGCGCAGGGTTTCATACGCCAGGCAAGTCGCCCCACTGGCGAGCATCGCTTCGGTCAACTCGCGGCTGGCGGCAAAGTGAAAATAGGTAAACAGCGTCTGTCCGCGGCGAATCAGCGGGTACTCGGGCGGCAGGGGTTCCTTGACCTTGACGATCAGATCGGCTCGGGCGTAAATCTCGGCGGCCGAGGCGACGATCTCGGCTCCTTCGGCGGCATACTCGGCGTCGGCCAAGCCGCTGCCGATGCCTGCCCCCGCTTCAATCAAGACTTGATGTCCGGCCCGCGTCAATTCCTCGACGCCCACCGGCAACATCGCCACCCGGTATTCATCTCGCTTGATCTCGTGCGGGACACCAATGAGCATGGCGCATCCTTCGTAGATGCAGGGAATCTACGTGCTAGTTATTTTCGGCCTCGTCGAACGACTCCGTCTCGGAATCGAATTCCACCGACTCCAGTTCGTCGTCGTTAAGGCCCTCTGCGTCAAGCTCATTCTGTATTCGGGCCAGTTCCTCCGCCGTATCCTCCTCGACACCCGTCTCATTGCGCTGGTCGCCGCTCCGCCGACGGTGCAGGTACATCTTGATCGGCACTTCCCCGAAGTCGAGATTGTCGCGCAGGACGCCTAGCAAAAACCGCCGGTAAGAAGGTGTAAACGCTCGCGGTTCGTTGCAGATCAGCACGATCGTCGGCGGCTGGGTACTGACCTGTGTGGCGTAATAAATCTTCGGCCGCAGGCTGCTGTACATCGGCGGGGGCTGCTTGACGAGTGCCGCCCGCACCAGCTTGTTGAGTTTCGATGTGCTCACCCGCTGCACCGACTGCTTGAACAACATCTGGGCGTGGTTCAAGAGCGCCTTCACATTCTTGCCGGTCTGCCCGGTGACGAAAGCGATCGGCACGTGCCACATGGTCGAAAAACTCTCGCGCAGGTAGTCAACCCACCGGTCGGTCGTCATCTGACCATACAAGAGATCCCACTTATTAACGACAAAGATGCACGGCTTGTACTGGTCGGCAATGTATTTGCAGAGCTGCTTGTCGACTTTCGAAAGCCTCTGCGTGCAATCGAAAAACAACAGCACGACGTCGGCCCGGCGGATGCTCCGCTGGGCCCGATGGGTGCTGTAGAAGTCGATGTCGGTCCGAATGCTCCGTTTTCGTTTGAGTCCGGGCGTGTCGATGGCGATGAACGTCTTGCCGTCGAGTTCGAACCGGACGTCGACGCTGTCCCGCGTCGTCCCCGGCACCTCGCTCACGATCATCCGCTCGGCCTGGGCCAGCGTGTTGACGAACGTGCTCTTGCCGGTGTTGCGCCGGCCGACGATCGCCACCTTCATCGTCGGCTCTTCCGGAGTGACCTGGTAATAAAGGTTTTCGGGCAGCCGTTCGTGAATCAGATCGAGCAGTTCCAGCCGATTCCGGTTCTGCAGCGTGCTCACTTTGACCAGCTTGCCGCGGCCGAGCTTGTAAAACTCGTCGGCCTGTGTGTCGAACGTCTCGTCATCGCATTTGTTCGCGACGAGGATCATCGGCTTGTCGACATAACGGAGACGGCGGGCCACTTCGCTGTCCAGTGGCAGAATCCCCGTCCGCGTATCCACGACAAACAGAACAACATCGGCCGAATCGATGGCCGCTTCGATCTGCTCTTCGACATGCCGCGTCAGATCGTCCACATCGACGATGCCGATTCCCCCCGTATCGACCAGTTCGAAATACCGGCCGCAATAGTCCATCAGGTGAGTCACGCGGTCCCGCGTTACCCCGGCCTTGTCGTCGACAATCGAGATGCGCTTGTCGGCCAGCCAGTTGAGCAGGCTGGACTTGCCCACGTTGGGGCGTCCGACGATCACAACCTGCGGTACGGCCATGGGTGGGAACGACTTTCGAGAAGCAAGGGAGCGGAATGTTCCAGCATAATCAAATTGGAATCACTCGGCAGGGGGGCAAAGCGTGCGACAGGACAGTGACGGTCCCTTTAACCATTTCAGTTCCTCACCCGCCTGGGCCCGAATCTGATACGATTTTGCGAGGCTGCGGTTCGCTTTCTGAGTGTTCATCGCGGCCGCGACTGCAACCGCTTTCGAACTTAACATGGACGCCTCTCCCCCGTCGCTGGACTCAGCCCGCCGCATGTTGGCCCAACGGCTTGAGAGTCTCGGGCGTGCCGGCGTGCTGCAGATCGGCAAAGTCCCCGCATTCCCGGCGGGACAAGTGCACGCCGGTGACGACGCCCGAGATTTACGCCACGAACCGTCCGCGCTGCCGCCCGTTTCAGCCCCTCTTCACACTTCGCCTGAGCAGGATGCTGCGATGCCCCGGACTCGAACGGCCCCCCCTCTGGTTTCCGACGCGACGATTCGCACGAGTTCCTACCCCGAATCTCCCCGCGATCGGGAAGCCCGACAGCAATTGCTCGACGCACTCAACGACCAGGTCCGCGGGTGTAAGCTGTGTGCCCTCCTGGCCCGCCAGCGGACGCAGACGGTGTTCGGCGTCGGAAATCCGCTCGCGCGTGTTGTCTTTTTTGGCGAAGCGCCGGGGGCCGACGAGGACCGCCAGGGAGAGCCGTTTGTCGGGCGGGCCGGTCAACTTCTCACCAAGATCATCGAAGCGTGCGGCTGGCGGCGGGATGATGTCTACATCCTAAACGTGCTCAAGTGCCGCCCTCCGGACAACCGCAATCCCGAACCGGCGGAGACGGCCAATTGTCGACCCTTTTTCGAGAGGCAATTGGAAATTCTGCAGCCCGAATACATCGTCTGCGTGGGGACCGTCCCCAGCCAGGCCCTGCTCGAAACCACCGACTCAATCGGCAAACTCCGCAGCCGGTTCCATCGCTATCGGGACAGCAAGGTGCTCGCGACCTATCATCCCTCGTACTTGCTCCGGAATCCTGCGGCGAAAAAGTACGTGTGGGAAGACATGCAGCTTCTGATGCGGGATATGGGGGTGCCGATTCCTGGCAAAGGCTGACCCGGACTAGGGCGGCGAACAACGCTCCAGCTTGTTCTGGCACCACGGGCGAGCAGTCCACAACCGTTCGTTTCCTGGTTGCCGTACCGCGAGCGGAGTGAGAAAATAAGAGTTCGCTACGGTAAAAACTCACAGGCACGGACATCAACGGATGAGCAGCGCAACGCCCCCCTCGCCGCGCCGCAAGTTGCCCCGCTGGCTCATCTGGATCGGCTGGACATTGATTGTGCTGTTGATCTTCGTAGGGATCGGCGCCTTCATCACTCGCCAGTTCGGCGGCGTGTACGGCATCGAATTAAACCCGCATACATTCGCACGCCGGTCGTATTCATTCTATGAGGTGCCACTGCTCGGCTGGCAAGTGGTGGCGATTCGGCGCGATGACGTCGAGAGCGACGCGGTCACTTTTCTGACCGACAACAAGTATGTTACGGACCCCAAGCAAGCTCCCGATGAATGGCATCTTGTGCAGGGAGTTCGCGGGATCAGCCCCGTAGTGATCGGCGACGCCAAGATTCTCGCCGAGTACTTGGAGATCCTCGACGCAAACAACAACTTCCCCTGGGTTGAGTGGTCGACGAAAAATCCCCAGCTGGCGAAAGTGCTGTGGCCGGCTGTGTCTCGGCTCGCCCGCGAAGAACAGTACCTATATATCGGGGACCTGTTTGATCTGGCCGAAGGAGCAAGCGACCCGGTCGCGTTTCAGGCTGCTGTGAATGCTCGTTTGGCGAGTCGCCTGCTCGCTCTGGGAATCGAGCTGCAAGGCCGGAATCTGCATCGTTCCGCCGTAAAATACTTGTCGGAAGCGGCGACGCTTGACCCGCAAGACCCCACGATCAAGACCGCACTAGCCAAATCGACGGCACTAGCTCCGGACGAAGCCGATCCCTCGGCGGTCGAACCGCAAAAGTCGTCGGCTCCAAAGTGAAATCCTGACTCGGCCTACCACAGCCACGAGAGCGACGCAGTAAAGACGGCCAGTACAAGTCCAATCGAAATGATAAAGATCAGCACGCCCACGACGGCCTTCCAGGCGTCGCGGTCCTCCGTCCGCAGTTCCCGCCGCACGTCCGGGGTCATGTGAACCCAGATGTCGTGTTCGCTGTGTTCCTCAGAATGCTGCGCGTCGGAGTGGGTCATCGTTGCCCAAGGGGAAAGGAGAGAGGCGTTTGGAATCGCGCGGCCAGTCGCGACCGGCATGGTGCGGGCGACTGCCAACTTTGCCAATTCTGGCTGCAAAGCGCCAGATTTGCAACCGCGGACGAGTGCCCTCCCGCCGCCAAGCATGCGGCCGCAGCGCTGTGCTGCCGATAAACTAAAACGGCAGCGTCTGCCACGGTTCGCCGCACGGCGCTTCCTCGTCAGACCCGGCGTCCTCATCGCTCAGGCTGACGTTGAACCCCCGCTGCATCACCCGATTCTCCCGGGCTTCGTGGGCCCGAAGCTTATGCACGACTGCTCGAAATTCGGCATCGAGCGTTTGCGCCTGCGCAGCCGTAGTAGCCCCCAGCGTGCGGCAACGACCGATCAAGTCGTCGAGGCTGGCCAGTAATTCGCGATGTTCGGCCTCGATGTGGCCGACATCGACCGAGAGCTGCGGGCACCGGGCAACCGCCTCCTCCAAGCAGCCCCCCTCCTCCTCTTTGCGGAAGTGATGGGCCAATTCGGTCCGTATCTCCTGGAGCCCCGCCTGCATGCGCGGGAGCCAACCCGCAGCATCCGCTTCCTCCCAACCCGGGATGCTGGCCATCGTCCGCCGGACCAACTGATCCAGCCGACGATGTTCGGCCAGCATGTGGTCGACATACACGAATTTGCAATCGTTCCCGTTCATCTTATCACCCTCGGTGTACCCGAGCGGGGAACTTGATCGCCGCTGTGGATGCCCGGCGAACCGACCAGCCACTGCGAGCATCACCGTCCGAGAACACTCTGCTAGTTGTGATACTTCATTCGATCAGGTTCCACTGTGGGAAAAATCGTTACTCTCTTATGTCGAGGCAGGAACCGCAGCAGGTTGCCTCACGGTGAGGACTGGGCAAGCAGCCCGCCGCACGACCGCTTCGGCCACGCTCCCCATGAGCAGGCGAGTCAACCCGCGCCGGCCGTGCGTTCCCAGGACAATCAGGTCGACGCTCTCGGCTTCCGCCGTCTGCAGAATTGCTTCCGCCGGATCACCGATCAGCAACTTGTGAGTGCATGGAACGGCAGGGTCGGTCGGAACCACATCGCTCACCATCTTGAGCAACTCTTCGCGATTGGGCTCTTCGACTCCGTAGTACAATTCGCCTCCTCCGTAGGCCATCGGCGGCTCTTCCACGTGCACGACGATCAACTGCCCGCCGTGGTCGCGAGCCAGCGACGTTGCCAAGTGGAGGGCGTGTTTACCGGCTTCGGAAAAGTCTGTGGGAAACAGAATCTTCTTGATGTTCATCGCATGCCCTCCCATCACTAAGTGAAGCGCCCATGATTCTGGGTGCTGTGTTGACGTAACTACTAGGAGCAAAGGGAGTGCCGCACGCGGCGGTAGACCGCTGAGTTACAGTCCGCAGGAAAGTTGAGAGGCCACTAGAGCGGCCTACGAACGCATTGTGAGGCAATTTCGTGGGAATTGCGCCACTTCATTTTCCCTTGTCGATTCCGCTAGGTTGTGCCTCATTTCACAAGGCTACCCAGCTGTAGTTTTTGCTCGAGCCAAACTGGGTTGTGCGAATCCGCACACTTTGTGCGACAGAAAGTGTGCGAATTAGCGCAGCCGATTGTCGATAAGTCCTTTGCAAATAGGCAGTTAACGGCGATTTCCCTGGGCACACACTTTGCTTGTGAGGTGACGAGCGGCGAAACGAGGTCTCTTTTGATTTATCGAGGTCGACGGATTCTATGACACGATCCCAGGGAGCGGATTTGCTCGTCGTCGACGACGATGCCGAATTTCGCGAAATGCTGGTCCGCCGGTTTGAACAAAGCAAGTTCGCGGTCCAGGGAGCGGCCAGCAGCGAAGAAGCCCTCGACTTGGCCCAGCGGAGGCATTTCGATGTCGCCGTGTTCGACATGATGATGCCCGGCATGTCCGGACTTGATTTGCTGAAGCGTTTTCGCTCCCAGTATCCCGACTGCGAAGTAATCCTCCTCACGGGGCAGGGGACGATCGAGACAGCCGTCGAGTCGATGCAGAACGGAGCGTTCAACTACCTAACGAAGCCGTTTCCTCTTCGCGATCTAGAAGCGCAGATCGAGAAGGCGATCGAACGGGGGAAGTTGCGCAAGGAGAACGAACGGCTGCGGACACTGCTGGCGCGGCACCAGCCCGCGTCCGACATGATCGGTCAGTCGCCCGCCATGCAGGAAGTGTTTCGGCTGATTGAGCGAGCCGGACCCAGCGACAAAGCGATCCTGATACAGGGTGAAAGCGGCACTGGCAAAGAACTGGTGGCCCGCGCGCTGCATCGATCGAGTTTTCGGGCGGACAAACCGCTGGTGGTGATCAACTGCGCAGCGCTTCCCGAAACCCTCCTCGAAAGCGAGCTCTTCGGCCACGAAAAAGGATCGTTCACCGGGGCCCTGGCAGCCAAACCGGGACTGTTTGAGGTCGCCGATGGGGGGACGCTGTTCATCGACGAGATCGGCGAAATGCCTGGCTCGCTGCAGGCCAAGCTGCTGCGAGTTTTGGAGGACGGATCGCTTCGTCGGATCGGCTCGCTGCAGGAGCGGAAAGTCAACGTCCGCCTGCTCGCGGCCACCAACCGCAATCTGGCCAGTGAAGTACGGGCCGGACGGTTTCGCGAAGATCTGTTCTATCGGATCAACGTCATGTCGCTCGAACTGCCACCCCTGCGGGAGCGGCGCGGAGACATTCCGCTCCTCGTCGAGCGATTTCTGGGGCCCGATTGGAAGATCGAACCGGAGGCGCTCGCTCGACTCGAAGCGAGTTCCTGGCCAGGAAACGTACGGCAACTAATCAATGCGCTCGAACGGGCCAAGATCATGGCCGATGGCGAAGTGATTCGGCTGAAGGACCTGCCCAAGGAGCTGGCCCAGACGGCGGTGGAGAGCGGGCCTTCCTCCAGTAATCTGCTACGTCCCAGCAGCGACGATCTGGCGACGATTCAGCGGCAAAAGATCGTTGAAGTGCTGCAACGCGTGGCGTGCAACAAGTCGAAGGCCGCTCGGACGCTCGGGATCGATCGCCGCAAGCTTTATCGGCTGCTCGATAAATACGCCATCGTCGACCGCGAGATTCTCGGCAGCGACGCGCCCAGCAACGGATATTCCGCCAGCGCGGGGATAGAGAATGCGGGGGCAGACCTGCCCCCGGCCAGTGCTCCGCACGTTGAATACCATCGGTGACTATCCTGACCGAGGCGCGCTGAGCTAGGGCGTTCTGAATTGGGGCTCGCGTGTCACGGTCGGCTTCATCATAATCGGCGGTACTCGAGGTGCTAAGCTTCCGTGAAGTGCAGCGCATGAACAGCGTCGAACTGTGCCATCTCTACGCCGATCTGCAACAGTACGTTGGCTGGTCTGCCGAACACGCACGCCGCGTGGCTGGTGCAGCTCATCTCGTCCGGCCGCGAATCGGCGCACTGCTCGACGACTTTTACGCCGAGATCGAACGGCACCCTCCCGCCGCCGCAGTGATCACCGGCGGCCAGGAGCAGGTCGCCCGGCTGAAACGAACGCTGCATGGCTGGATCGAGGAACTGCTCACCGGGCCCTACGACGAGACGTATGTCCACCGCCGAGCGCGAGTTGGAATGAAACATGTCGAGATCGGCCTCGCGCAGGTTTACGCCAATGTGGCGCTCGCGCGGCTGCGGCTGGGGATCATCAGCGCCGTCAAAGAAGCTTGGTCGGGCACACCGGCGGATTGCGTGGCGACGATCAATTCGCTCAACATGCTGCTCGACCTCGACCTGTCGATCATCACGGCGGTGTATGAGGCTGAATACGTCCGCCGGGAGCAGGCTACGACTCGACTGCAGCTCGAATCGGTGGTTCATCAGCAGCGTGAATTCTCCGAAGGGCTACTCGCCTATGCTCCCGCAATCGTGGTAGTTCTCGATCTGCGGTTTTGCGTGGTGCGAGTCAATCGCTTTTTCGAACAACTCGTTGGACACGGCACTGCCGAACTCGAAGGTCTCGACTTTGCTGCGACGTGTGTGCCCGAGTCCGACCGGGCGCGAATTCGTCAAGCTCTGTGCGAGCGACCGCTACGTATGATGGCCGCGTTAGGGGCAACTGCTCCGGGAGAAGCAGATTCGGGGGATAGGGCGCTGGACTCAACCCAGGCGCAGGGCGAGACAACGAGCGAGCTTATCACCGCCCGCGGAACGAAGCGGGTGGTCCGCTGGTCCAGCACTTTGCTGCGCGACGCCGAAAATCAGCCTTTTGTCCTTTTGGTCTTAGGCCAGGACATCACCGACCTACAAGCGGCCCAGGAACGGGCTCTGCGTTCCGAGCGACTGGCCGCCATCGGCCAGATGGCAACCGGCCTGGCCCACGAGGCCCGCAATGCGCTGCAGCGGATTCAGGCCAGCGCCGAGATGCTGGAGCGTGAGGTTCAGCATTTGCCGACCGCCTTGAGCTATGTCCAGCGGATCGAGCAGGCCCAGACGCACATGCACCAGTTGTTCGAGGAGGTGCGCACCTACGCTGCTCCGGTGCAGCTCGATCGATCGGAATGTCGTGTGGCAGGGCTGTGGCGCGAAGCTTGGGACCTGCTCACACCGCAGCGCATCGGTCGTCAGGCGGTACTCCATGAGCGGATTAACGCAGATCGTTGTCAGACCGCTGTCGATCGCTTTCGCCTGGTGCAGGTTTTTCGCAATATTCTGGAGAACGCGCTTGCGGCGTGCGCGGATCCGGTCGAAATCGACATTCGGTGCGAACAAGCACGGCTGGGGGATCGGCCCGCAATTCGCGTTCGCATACACGACAACGGCCCGGGAATCCCGCTCGAACATCGTGCGCGGATCTGTGAACCGTTCTACACGACGAAGCCGACCGGCACGGGGCTGGGAATGGCTATAGTCCAGCGGCTGGTTGAAGCACACGGCGGGACGCTTGAAATCGGCAGCCCCACCACCGGCGCAGAGATTGTCGTGACGCTGCCGATGGCGAGCAAATAGCGACCGTCTACCTCATGTTTGAAATCACTCCGCTCACGGCTGGCGAATACCTGCGAGCTGGCGGACGGCTCGGTCTGCACGAACCTTTGCTGGTGCGGGAACTAGCCGGCGGGGTCTCAAACATCGTGTTACTTGTCGAATTCCCGGCGAGCGGCGAGCGTTTCGTCCTGAAGCAAGCCCGCGGTCGGTTACGGGTTGCGGCCGATTGGCGATGCCCGGTGGAACGAATTTGGCGCGAAATTGACATGCTCACGATCTGCCAAGAGCTGGTCTCGCCCAGCCCAGCCGCGAGCGACAACTGGCAGGCGCTCGTTCCGGAAATCCTGTGGGAGGACCGCGAAAACTTCTGCTATGCGATGTCCGCTGCGCCCGTGCACCATCGTACCTGGAAGGAATGTTTGCTCGGCAGGAACCTGGACGATGCACGGTGGATCGCGGCCGCCGCGGGAGAGTTACTCGCCAGTTTGCATGCCGGTTCCTGGCGTCAGCCGGCGATCGCCGCGGCGTTTGCCGACCGCACCTATTTCGAAGCGCTGCGGGTCGATCCCTACTACCGGTATGTCGTAAGGGAGCGGCCTCAACTGGCCAGTTATTTCGAGCCGCTCATCGATTCCCTGACCGAACATCGCTGGTCACTAGTCCACGGCGACTTTAGCCCGAAGAATCTGCTCGTATGGCCGCAACATTTGCTTTTGATCGATTTCGAAGTGGGCCACTTCGGCGACCCGGCATTCGATCTGGGTTTTTTCCTCACGCATCTGGTGCTCAAGGAGATCTGGTCGGGTTCGCGGGGGCAGTACTTGCCGCTGGTAACTGAGTTTTGGCGGTCCTACCGGCCGCGGGTTGCCCAGGCAGCAAGTGAGTCTGAACTGATCGCGCTCGAACGACGCATCTTCCAGCATTTGGCCGGATGTTTACTCGCCCGCGTCGACGGGAAAAGCCCGGTCGAATACTTGCAGTCGACGGCAGCGCCACGTGTGCGTAATCTGGCCAACAACCTGTTCACTGCTCCGCCGCATTGCTGGGACTCGGGACTGGCGCTCGTCGAACACGCATTGGGGTGAGAATCGATGCCAGGTTCGAGTCGATGGCTCCGCGGCTGGAAGCCGCCGCAATCTAGCGCTGCGGTAGTTCGTCAACCGTGAGGTCGCCGCTCTCGTCTTTATCGAGCCGCTCGAAGACGGCTTTTAGGCGCTCAGGAATTTCGTCCTTTGAGAGTTTGCTATCCCGATTGCGATCGAGGAGCGTAAAGATGGCCCGCGGGCTCATTCCCCCGAGCGGCCCTGCACCGCGCCGCTCGGTAGCGGGACGCTGACCGTTGATTTCATCGGTCGCGATTTCCGCCGCCGCCGCTCGGGTGACGGCAATGTCGAAATAGCCGATCATCATCTCTTCCCACGTCTGATCTCCCCACCGCACCATTTTCGACGGATCAGGATTGTTCAGATTGTCTTCGGAGTTGTCGTACTTGGCGATGCAGTGCATCCGCGTACCCGCGGGAAGCTTGATCGGCTCGGCTAAGCGATAGGCCGTCTGCCAGTTAAAGTCGTAAGCGGGCACGTCGAGCAGTGTTTCGGTCTTGCCGTCCGGGAACATCGCCTCATAACGGAACGCCTTTCCTCGCACGTGCATATGCGGCATCAATCGCAGCAGCAGTGCTTCGGTAGGAAGGGCTCGGCTGGTGGCGTCGATCTCATAGTCGCTCTCGAAGGGCGGAATCGCCAGCCGAACGGTCGCGCAGGCGATGGTCTTCACTTCGTGAGTGACCTTCGCGTCGTCGGCGAACCACAATCCGAGTTTGCTCAGGTCGAGTTGCTTGGAGCCGTTGGGCGTGTAATGCACCTGAAAGACGAGTTTCGACCCGGCGGGGATTCGTTTGGCCATCCCCGCCGGATACGGCCGGGCCCGCAGGCCGGGAACGTAGCCGCAGAGAAATCCGCCGCCCGCGCCCCCTTCGAGCGCGCGGAAGCCGTCGCGATCCTTAGCAGCATGGACGAGGATGTGGTGGACCACTGCCCGGTTGCCAGGCAATAGCTCAGCACCGTTCACCCATTTATCCTCGGTAAATCCTGGATCAACGATAAAGAACTGATAGCGGACCTCCCCCTCGGCCGGAACCTCGAAGGGCTGCTCACGCATGTTCAGCACGAGATCCGGTTCGCGAGCGATCTGCCAGCCGATCGGGAACTTAATGGGCTGGGGCAAGTCAGCCCGATTTCCTTCCGGAGCTCCGGCGGCCACCCACTGCCGCAGGAGCGACTTCTCCTCATCGGTAAGCCGGCGACTTTCTTCAAAGTGCCCATGGTCGGGGCTGGCGTGCCACGGCGGCATCCGTCCGGCCTCTACCACTTCGAGCATCATCGGAGCCCAGCCGACCGCGTCCTCGTAGCTCGTCAGCGCAAACGGTCCGATTTCTCCCTCGCGATGGCATTCGACACAGCGCTTTTGTAACAGGCGGGCGATCTGGTTCGAGTAGGTGACGCTATCGCTGCCTGCCGACTGTGGCTTGAGAACGCGCCCGATCAGACAGCCGACGGCTTCGGTTTTGCCCACAGACACGGGCTTTCCGGAAACGAGTTCGTCGAGGGCTGTAGCCAGTTCGCGCGATTTCGGATCCTCACGAACGTAGCCGATGCCCCACTGGTCGTCGATTCGTCCTTGATACCGCACCCGGCGCTCGGCATCGAGGACGAACACCTCAGGCGTTCGCTGGGCGCCGAACTGGTCAGCGACTTTGTTCTCGAGGTCTTTGAGCAGCGGGAACTTGATGTCATGCGTGCGGGCGTACGCCGCGATTTTGGCCAGCGAATCCTGTCGGTTGGACATAATCCCGACAAAAGCGACCTTCTCGGAATCATATTGCGCGGCCAGTTGGGCAAGTCGCGGCCCGTACAGTTTCGCGAGCGGGCACTCGGTTCCGAGGAACGCGACAACCAGTACCTGCTTCTCTTTCCAATCGTTCAGCGAGTGCTCCTGGCCGCGGAAATCGGGGAGTGTGAACGGAGCCACGGGACTGCGGGCAGACGACTCTTCCGCGCCGGCAAGTCCGGGAAACACCAGCAACAGGGCCGGAAGCCAGCGGCAGCACTTCGAAACCACGGACATAACAACCTCGAATTCGGAGTCTCAAATGGAGAACCGACGACTCGGTTCCACGCTGGCGGCCCGTGCGGCATCGTAAGGCCAGTCTGCAATTTAACCCTAGCGGAACAGTCGCAGTTTCGCCAACTACAAATCTTCACACGGTTTATGGCGGTCGGAGCCCGCTGCCAAGCAGAAATCCTTCGCCGCATCGCGGCTATGGTCTCATTCTGATTCGCTTCCCACGGCTGGCGCCATGGGAACATGTCGCCGCTTCCGCGGCTAATGACCCGCACTTTGAGGGAGTGTTCAATGCCCCAGTGGCTCGGAGCGCAAGTGATTGCGGGGCTTGAGCTTTTGGCGAGGCATGGAATTGCCTGCCCGGGCAAAAATTGTTTGGGTTTTTGCAATTTTACATAAGTCATTGTGCCAACAATATTTGTGGCCAAAATGGCTCCGCCGCTGCGGGGAGGTTGTGGTATACTCGCCGCCCGACGAGCCACTCGACGCCGAAGTTGCGCGATTCGCCCCGTGGCTCGCGAGTGTCTGGCAGGCGGCGGCCTGCCCGATCGATTTACGACTTGGTTGATGCGAGACCTGGTCGAATGAGCCGCCGTGATCTTTGGCAAATCGATAGTATGCCTCGCGGCGCGCGAGTGGAGGCCGCACCCTCAGGCTCAGGTTCCGCTCGCCAAGCGAATCTTGCTGGCTGAAGCGAATTGAGGTGAACGTTTCGTTAAATATTTGCGGGCGCTCAGTGGAGTGCAGTTGTGCTAAGTCGCTTCCGGAACACGACTTGCGGCAACGCTTGGCGCGGCTTTTCGCCAGGTCGCCGTGAGGTAAGCGCTCAGGCGCTCACCTCAAAATTGGATAGCGAACGCGGGTGTTGGGGAGTTCAGCGATCGGCGTTGAGGGGAACGATCCGCTTCATGGCCGCGGGCGGGGCGCCATGCGGAAACCACGTACCGCCCGTCACTTCGACTGTACCCAGCAGCCTGCGCGGCTCCCAATCCATCAAAACGTTGACATCGATGATTTTGACTCGCTATATTGGGGGCCTGCGACCGAAAGGGGAAATTGCGCCCCCACTACCCTCCCTTTAGCGGCTGGCGACACGCCAAGGAACCTACCCGATGACAATGATCCGCATTCCTGGTCAGCCTGGTAAGGATGTCTGCGACAAGAACGTCGGAGTCACTCGCCGCGATTTGCTGCGCGTCGGCGGTTCGGCCGTCATGGGGATGACGCTGGCTCAAATGCTGAAGTTGCAATCGGCCCAGGGTGCCGAGTCGGCGGGCGGCGGACCTGGGTGGGGCAAGGCCAAGAGCGTGATCATGGTCTACCTGCAGGGCGGTCCGAGCCATCTCGACCTGTGGGATCCCAAGGACAACGTGCCCGACAACGTCCGGAGCGTCTTCAAGCGGATTCCGGCCAAAGTGCCCGGGATGGACACGACAGAACTCTTGCCGAAGCTGGCCGCGGAGACTGACAAGTTTTCGTTCATCCGCTCGATGAGCTACACGCCCAACGGCCTGTTTAACCACACGGCGGCCATCTACCAGATTCACACCGGCTACACAGCCGACAAAGTGAGCCCTTCGGGGCAGCTTGAACCGCCTACTCCCAAAGACTTTCCCACATTCGGCTCGAACATCGTGCGGCTCAAGCCGCCAGAAGTGCCGATGTTGCCGTTCGTGATGATGCCTCGCCCGCTGCAGGAGAGCAACGTGGTGAACAAGGCGGGAACGGCCGGCTTCCTCGGTCGGGCCTACGATCCGTATTACCTGTTCCCACCGGGGGACGATATGGACATGGCCAAGATGGACCGCATTCGCGTCGACGACCTGACGCTGCGGCCCGAGGTGAGCGAGTCGCGGCTCGGCCGCCGGGCCCGGTTGCGCGAGCTGATCAACGAAGGCATGCCGCAGATCGACAAGGCGGTGAGCAAGTACGACCTCGACAGCTACTACGACTCGGCCCTCAGCCTGATCATGTCGGGCCGGGCGCGGGAAGCGTTTTCGCTCGACAAGGAAACGACCCAGATGCGCGAGCGGTACGGCCGGAACACGTTCGGCCAGTCGTGCCTCTTGGCTCGCCGGCTGGTCGAGGCGGGAACTCGCGTGGTCGAAGTGATTTGGCCCAAGGTGGCCAATAGCGACAACCATTCGTGGGATGTTCACACGGGCCTGACCGACCGGATGAAGAAACAATCGGCTCCGATGCTCGATAGCGGCCTGTCGGCTCTGATCAGCGATCTCGATGAACGGGGCCTGCTCGACGAAACGCTCGTCGTGGCCCTCGGCGAATTCGGCCGCAGCCCGCAGCGCGGCGTTTCGACCAGCGGCAACGGCAACAGCGACGACGGTCGCGATCACTGGCCCTATTGCTACACGGCGGTGGTCGCCGGTGCTGGGGTGAAGCGAGGCTTCGTCCTCGGCCAGAGCGACGCGACCGGCTCCGCTCCGCTCGATAATCCGACGCATCCAATCGAACTACTCGCCACGATCTATCACGCGGTCGGGATTAATCCGCAGACGGTTGTCTACAACCACCTGAACCAGCCCCGTGAATTGGTGAAGGCCGACCCGGTGACGAAGCTGTTTGCGTAGTAGCACGTTGATTCCACCGCAAATGGATTCCACACAGCCGGGACGATGATTCGTCCCGGCTTTTTGCTGCGCCCAGTTGCTTCGCGCAGGCTCAACAACAGACAGCGGAACAGCAAGCAGCTCAACAACTCGCGACAATGAAAGGGTCGGACTCCGCAACCGTTGTTGAGCCGTGCCTTACAGACCAAAGCAGTACAGCCGGCCGCTGGTCCGCAGGTAGATTCTCCCGTCGACGATGGCCGGCGTGGCGTAGGTCTCTTCGCCAAATTCCGCCGAGTGCAGTACCTTCCAACTCGGTTCGGACGAGACGACGCTAAGCGTGCCGCGCTGGCTGAGGAGGTAGATCTTGCCATCGCCAGCGACAGGCGAGGCATAGTAATTGGCCGTTCCTGTGACGCGTCCCGACTTGTGCGGCTGTCCGGTGGCCGCATCGAGGCAGCTCAGAATGCCGCCATCCTTGACGCAGAAGAGCAAGTCGTTGGCGACCAGCGGCGAGGCGCAGAACGGCACGACCTTTTGATACTTCCAGGAGACATGCGACTCGGTAGCGTCCCCCGCAGGACCAGGGCGAATCGCCACGACGGTATTCTCCGAGCGGTCGAAGAGCATCTGAAACTCTTCGTATTCCGCAGCGGTAATCTGGCCGTCTTTGTTCCGGTCGCACTGGGCGAATCGAGTTTTGAGGGCCGGCGAGGCCGCCGCTTCGCTCGGTTCGAGTGTGCCGTTCTTGTTTGTGTCGTACTGAAACGCGAAATCGGCAAACGGCGGCAGGGAGATGCGATCGCCCGGTTCGCCGCCGGCTGACCATCCCGCGGCGTATAGCGTTCCATCGGGACCAACGACGGGTGTCAGGCAGTTCACTCGCGACAGGCCCCGTACGGTCCATCGCTCCTCGCCGGTTTCCCAGTCGTAACCGCAGATGCGGAGCATGCCAGCTACGACAATCTCCTTCCGACCCTCGACCTTCCACACGCGATCGTCGACAAGAATCGGCGACGCGGCGGCGCCGAATTCGTCGTTGAACGGGCCCATCGCGTGCTTCCACAGTTCTTTTCCGTCGTGGTCATAGCAATAGAGGCCGCTCGAGCCGAACAGGACGACGACCCGCTCGGCGTCAGCCGTCGGGCTAGGCTGGGCATAGCTGCCAATGCCGTGAATCTTTTCGAGTGAAGTGTGCGGCGCTTCGACTCGCCACAGGATCTTGCCGCTCGCTCGATCGAGGCAGATCGTTTCGAGGTGTTCTCCGTCGCGAACAGCCGTCAGAAAGATCTTGTTGCCGACAATCGCTGGCGACGAGTGACCAGGCGGAAGCTCGGTCTGCCACTGGACATGCTTTTCGCGGTCGATATTGGCCGGCAGGGCCGCGGAGTTCACCGCCAGGCCGCTCGATTGCGGGCCGCGAAACTGCGGCCAGTCGGCGGCGAGCGCCGGCGCAGCCGCCGAGCATGCGCCCGCGACGATCAGCAGGGACGCAGCGTGCCGAATTCCGGCGAATTTTCCCCGAACCCACGTTCCGCACTGCATGATGGTGTGCCTCACTGAAGAATCAAGCGGTACAGTGCCGCTGACAGTGGATTCTGGCGGTAGAGAAATTACGCGGCTATTTGATCGACAGGGCAAAATCCCCCGTCATGTCGCGCCACACCGAGTGGATATGGTTGGCGGGGTTGCCGGCCGAATCGGGCTGAACGTTGACGAGTTCCACGAGGAATGTCGGCCCTTGAATCCGGTAATAGTGCCCGACGCCGGGCTTGTCGGCCCCGGCCCAGGCAAAGTGGACCTGCCCCAGCCCTTCGCGGTCGATCGCTTCCAGGCGGGCCTTGGCCACATCCGCCGGCAAGTTGGCCGCGTAGGCCTCGATCAGCGCCTGCAATGTTTTCTGCTGCTCGGGATTCAATTTCTCCGCGGCAATGCCGGCCGCGGCCTCGGTCGGCGGCTGTGGCTCGCCGGCGGCCCGAATCTCGGACGGGGCCTTGGCCGCGATGATTGCGGCCTTTCGCTGGGCTTCGTCGAGCGATCCGAGCAGTTCAAACGCCAACGTCTCCTCTTTGTCGAGAACGCGCGTTCCCTTGGGCACGGCCGGAATGTAGGTATCCATCACGAGAGCCGGGTTGGTGCACAGAGCCGTCGGCGTCGAGGAAATGACCTTCCCTTTCTCAATCACGAAATTCAGCGACAGGTGGTGCCCCTCGATCGACAGGCCCCAGGTCTGGTCGGCTGCCGGTGTGCCGAAGATCGCAAAGTAGTAGCGTTCGGCGTCACGAATCGGACCGCTCTTTCCCTTTTGCAGCTCGGCCAGCACGTTTTCGAGTTCCATGATCTTCGTCACTTTGCCGTAGCCGATCTCGCTGAGGACCGACTGCAACAGGCCATGCGCCGCCTTGCGCTGCGGCTCAGTCATTTGGCGAATCTTGAGACCCTCGCGCTCCTGGCTCCCTTCTTTGGGGATGAAGTGCCAGTCCACCCGCCGCGGATCGTCGTATTTGAATGTCGCCGCCTCCCGCTGGTCTTTGTCGAGCGCAGCCAGGAACTTCGTCGCCGCTTCGGTCGCCTGTTCGCCGGTACCGCTCAGTTTGTAAAACGACCAGGCTGCGGTAGCCGACAGGACGAGGATAAGGGCGAACGTGGTGGTTTGCAGTCGGCGCATGTTCGACGCTCCAGGCGGGAAAGGGCGGACAGGGAGGGCTAGCGAGCGGTCAGTATAGCCCAGCCCGCGGCGCGGGAAAAGCGCGGCGGACCGTGTTGCGCCATGTTCGAATCCACGGCCCGCGTACAACGGACGGCTAGTGAACCAGGACGCGCCGAACACGTATTGGAAAGAACTGGCTCGACGCGTCGCTCGCGACAGGAAGCGGCTAAGCGCGGCCCAAGTTGACGGAGCCTCGCCTGCCATTTAGGCTGGCTTGGGATACGTACTCTCCCTCCTAGGACCCCCTCCATGCCAGAGCAAAACTCATCGGCCAGCCGTCGCGAATTTCTCAAAGATGCCGGCACGATCGTCGCCGCCACCGCCTTGGCCGGCGTTGCGGTGCCGCATGTGCACGCGGCTGAAGACAACACGATTCGCATCGCGCTCGTCGGCTGCGGCGGCCGCGGCACGGGCGCCGCCAACGATGCCCTGTCGGTCAAAAGCGGGCCGGTCAAGCTCGTCGCCATGGCCGATGTCTTCGAGAATCGGCTGAAGATCAGCCACGAGAGCCTGAAGAACCGCCACGGCGACAAGTTCGACGTTCCGGCCGAGCGGCAGTTCGTCGGCTTCGATGCTTACAAAGAGGCCCTCGCTTGCCTCCGTCCAGGTGATGTGGCTCTGTTTGCCACGCCACCTGCATTTCGCTGGGTCCACTTCGGCCACGCGATTGAAAATGGGCTCAATGTGTTCATGGAAAAGCCGATCACGGTCGATGGGCCGTCGACGCGGCGCATGCTGGCGCTCGGCGAAGCGTCGGTGCAAAAGAATCTGAAAGTCGGCGTCGGCCTGATGTGCCGGCACTGCGAAGCGCGGCAGGAACTGTTCGATCGCGTGCAGAATGGCGAACTGGGCGAGCTCGTGGCCCTGCGTTGCTACCGAATGCACCCGCCTGTAGGGTCGGCCTTCTCGGGCCCGAAGCCGACGGACGAGAGCGAGGTGATGTACCAGATTCGCCGGTTCCACAGCTTCCTGTGGGCTAGCGGCGGCCTGTTTAGCGACTTCTACATCCACAACATCGACGAGTCTTGCTGGATCAAGAACGCCTGGCCGGTCGAGGCGCAGGCCAGCGGCGGCCGCAACTACCGGGGTGACAACGTCGACCAAAATTTCGACAGCTACTCGGTCGAATACACGTTCCCCGACGGCAGCAAGCTGTTCCACTACGGCCGCACGATGGCCGGCTGCCACGACCAGTTCGCCAGCTATGCACACGGCAGCAAAGGCATGGCCGTGATCTCGTCGCAGTCGCACTGGCCCTCGCGGGCAGCCATCTACAAGGGGCAGCAGGTCGACAAGAACAACGTCGCCTGGGCCTTCCCGCAACCAGAGAAGAACAATCCCTACCAGGTCGAGTGGGAAAAGCTGATCACGGCGATTCGCGAGGACAAGCCGCACAACGAGGTCGAGCGGGGCGCCAAGGCGAGCCTGGTGACTTCGATGGGCCGCATGGCCGCTCACACGGGGCAGATTATTCGCTACGACGACATTCTGAACTGCGAACACGAGTTTGCCCCGAATGTCGACAAGCTGACGCCCGATGGTCCCGCGCCGCTCGTAGCCGACGCCCAGGGGCGGTACCCGATTCCGCTGCCCGGGTTAAACACCAGTCGCGAGTACTAGACGTTTGGCCGTTTGCGGCATTTCAAAAAAGGGGCGCTCTTCAAACTTGAAGAGGGCCCCTTTCGATTGGCAAAAGTGAGTTGCACGAGTAGCAACCAGCGTTAGCTCGACCCCAGTTCAAAATCTACAGTTGGGTTCGAACCGTCGACCGTCACTTCGAGTTTGCTGTCGGAGTTGTATTCCGGCGGAATGTACATCTCGATAACTGGGTTGGTCTCGCCTGGATTGGAGGTGTCGAACTTGCCGGGCACTTCCCGGTAGGCAGTGATCCGGACGATATTCGGACCGGCCGGAACCTGGCACTGGAACCTCCCCTCCTCAATCTTTCCAGCCGCACTCGGCTGGTCCCCACTCTTGGGCGTGAAGACGATCTCTCCTGCGGTCACCGGTTGACCTTGATAAGTCACGGCTCCCGACAGTTGCACTCCTCCCTCGGACGAGCCGCAGCCAGCGCAGGCCAAACCGGCAGCAACCAGCAGAGTGCCAAAGTACGGAGGGCGCCTAAACCAAGCCGACATCAAATTGCCTCTCTATGAATTCGGGGGAGAAACGGACGTCCATACGCTGCGGACGGGATCGAAGGGCTTCTTACCTCGCGACGGGGCTGTCAGCCGCCGCTAAGTTTGGGAAGGCTAGAACTCGCCCACGACTTCGTTGGCCGCGACTGTGCCCAGCGCCCGCCACGTCAGAAGGTTGATTGTGTTCGAGACAAACCGCGTACTGCCGTCGCCGAGCGCGA